>JASLOY010000113.1 GCA_030745255.1 Vicinamibacterales bacterium | reverse complement strand
GACGAGTGGAACGTCTGGTTAGAGGAGAAGAAGGCTCACAAGGAGCGCTTGAAGAAGAGATCGGACGAGGACCACAGCCCGCTCGTGGCCAGCAGCGCCGCCGGGTTCGCGGCCCCGCTGGCTGGCAACGCCGAGGAGCTGGCCAGTTCTGACGGTCGTATCCAAGCTGCGCTCGCGCAGCTCGCTCAGGCGAAGGTACTGGGCCGACGCAGGAGCGTCACGACGCCGAACCTCGCGTCGCTGATGTTCTTCGCCCGCGAGGGCCGGCAGACCATGCTGTTGACCGGCGATGGACATTGTGACGACATTCTCGACGGCCTCGACAAAGCGGGGCTGCTGCGACCGGACGGCACGCTGCACGTCGACGTGTTGAAGGTGCCGCACCATGGTTCCGAGCACAACACGAGTCTCGCGTTTGCCAAGGCAATCACCGCCGACAAGTATGTGTTCTGCGGCAACGGCGCTCACCAGAACCCGGATCTCGACGTCGTGAAGGCCTACATCAACTCGCGCATCGGGACCGCCTCTCAGCGCAGCCTGAACCCGGAGGCCAAGCGACGCTTCCGCCTGGTGTTCAACTACCACCCAGACAACGAAACCGGCGCCCACCGCACGCATCTGCGAAAGATTCTTGGCCACGTCGAGGCCCGGCAGGCCGCCTCGTCGAAGATTTCGAGCACCTTTATCAAGGGGTCGTCGCGGGTCTTCTCGGTCTGAGCGCACCTCGGCGCTACGCCCGAACCCATCTGACAGCGCGGGCGCGGCACGCGGCCGGGTCTGTCGTGATGGCAAATCCCGTCGAAATGGGTCGCCAACGGTGCTATCCTTTTCCGAAATGTACAGGCCCGAGGGCGCCCCGGTGCCCGAGGCGTTGCAAGGAGGAGCAGGGTGACCATTCGACTCTTCGCCCCGGTGTGTGCGGTGTTGGTGGTGTGCGCGATAGCCTTGGTTGCGGCCGGTCCTGCCGCCGCCCAGGAGCAGAGCACGTGGTCGCCCTCTCGGACGGCTGACGGCCAGCCGGACCTGCAAGGGGTCTGGGCGAACAACAACGTGACGCCGCTCGAGCGACCGGAAATCCTGAACGGCCGTGCGACGTTGACCGACGAAGAGGTGGCGGCGCTGCAAGCGCGGGCCGGCGAGCTGTTCAGCACCGAGTCCGGTGACGCGGCGTTTGGCGACAGCGTGTTCGCGGCGGCGCTGGCCGAGGCGGAGACCTTTACGTCCAGGGATGCCGGAACCGGCAACTACAACCACTTCTGGCTCGTCGAGCGGGACTGGGACAATCGCACCTCTCTCATCGTCGATCCGCCCAATGGCCGATTGCCGGCACGGACGGAAGCGGCCAGCGCGCGAATGGCGGCCCGTGCCGAGGCGCGTCGACGGCATGCCCGGGGCCCGGAGGACCGCAGTCTCGGCGAGCGGTGCATCAGCTGGGGCGCGCCGCGGCTCGGCGCCGGCTATAACAGCTATATGCAGATCTTTCAGACTCCTGATCACGTGGTCGTCTACATGGAGATGGGAGGCTCGCGGGTCATTCCACTGACCGGCTCGCCGCACGTCGACGACAGCGTAAGACAGCTCCACGGCGACTCGCGCGGGAGGTGGGAAGGGGGCACTCTGGTCGTCGAGACGACGAACTACTCGCCCACGACCTACTTTATGGGGGCGAGCGACGGCTTGCAGGTCGCAGAGCGATTCACGCGCGTCAGCGACGACGTGTTGCAGTACGAAGTCACGGTGACCGACCCGACGACGTGGGCGGCGCCATGGACCGCCCTGATTCCGCTCAGAAGCTCGCCCGATCCGGTTTTCGAGTATGCCTGCCATGAGGGCAACATCGGCATGGAGGGCATCATGGCCGGTGCGCGGGCGCTGGAAAAGGCAGAAGCCGATGCGGCCGGCGGTGGGTCGAACTAAGTGGTCCGTGGCATAAGTACGGCAATGCACCGAGGGCGTCGAGGCGCCCGCCCCGCAAGATGCGAGGAGGGAGCATACAGGCAGTATTCGACCGACGAGCAACGCCGCGGGACGGGATGCATCGGAGGCCGAATGCTGCCGGATTTGTGCCACGGGCCACTAAAGCAGTCGAGGGGACCTGATCTCATGACACATTTTCGTACAATCGCCATCACGTTCACCGTCGCGGCATTGGGTGCCTTGGTTGCCGCCTGCAACACCCCCTCGACACCGTCAGCGCCAGCAGAATCAGAAGAGGCAATGACCGGTGGCCCCCCCGCGGTCTCGTGTGACAGTCTCGCCTCGCTGGCCCTACCCAACGGGACGATTACCACCGCCGACGCGATTGCACCTGGGGCTTTCGTGCCGCCGATGCCGCCGGGCCGATCGCTGTCCGAGGGGCAGGCACGCCAGTACGGCGCGCTGCCCGGGTTCTGCCGTGTGGCGGCCACGCTGACGCCCTCGAGCGATTCCGACATCAAGATCGAAGTGTGGATGCCGACCGAAGGCTGGAACGGGAAGCTCCAATCGGTAGGAAATGGAGCGTTCACCGGCAGTTTGCGCTACGGGGGAGGACGGTCGATGGCCTCCGGGCTCGAGCGCGGGTACGCCACCGCCTCGACCGATACCGGACACGTCGGCGGCAGTGCCGAGTTCGGATACCAGCACCCCGAGAAGGTCGTCGATTTCGGGTACCGCTCGGTGCACGAGATGACGGTCACGGCGAAGCAGGTCATAGGCGCCTATTACGGTGACGGTCCACAGTATGCCTACTGGTTCGGCTGTTCGGCCGGCGGACGGCAGGCGATGGTGGAGGCGCAGAAGTATCCAGAGGACTATGACGGCATCATCGCGTGGGCACCAGGCAACGACTGGACCGGGCGGGCCGCGGCGTCGTTGCGGGTGGCCAAGCATCTCGAGGCGCACGAGGATGCGCGTTTGTCGGATGCGAAGATGGAGCTGCTGAAGACGGCGGTGCTCAAAGCTTGTGACGCGGCCGACGGCGTCGAGGACGGCGTGGTGGGCGATCCTGAGCGGTGCGACTTCGACCCGGCCGAACTGCAGTGCTCGGGCGCTGACGGGGCCGATTGCCTGACGGCGGCGCAGTTGGGCACGGTGCAGATGATGTACTCCTCTCCGGAGAACCCGCAGACGGGGCGCCCGATCACCGGCGTGTTCCCGGGCAGCGAGGCCAACTGGACCGAGCTGGGCTGGACCCGATCGGCTCGGGCCACGGGGCTCGATCAGTATCGCTATCTGACCTATGCGGACCCGGACTGGACCATCGACCAGTTTGACTTCGACACCGACATCGTGGCGGCGGAGGAGGGCGACGCCAGCACGCTCAATGCGCTCGACCCGGACCTGCGGCCGTTCTTCGCGCGTGGCGGCAAGCTGCTGACATCGCACGGCTGGAGCGATGCGCAGATCTCGCCCGCGAACGCGACACAGTATTACCAGCGTGTGGTGGATGTCGTGGGGGACGAGGCAAAGGTGAACGAGTCGTTCCGTCTGTTCATGGCGCCGGGGATGGGGCACTGCGCAGGTGGCGAGGGGCCGAACACGTTCGACGCGCTCACGGTGATGGAAGAGTGGGTCGAAGAGGACCGGGCGCCGGACCGCATCATCGCATCCCGCAGCCGCAACGGGGTCGTAGACCGTACCCGTCCACTGTGCCCCTATCCACAGCTTGCCGTGTATTCGGGGACCGGGAGCACCGACGACGCAGCGAACTTCGTGTGCCAGATGCCCTAGTTACAGGCGCTTCTCGGTGCCGACACAGCGGCTGGTCCAACACGTACTCGAGCGGATCGCGATCGACCTTGGCGCCGGTGTCGCGCGCACGGCGCGCGTGCACGGTGGCGATGTGGCACTGTCCTTCAGTGTCGTGCTCGATGATGGACGTCGGGTATTTGCAAAGACCCACGCGTCGGCTCCACCCCATCACTTCAGTACAGAAGCGGCCGGCCTCACCTGGCTCCGTGAGGCGCGCGAAATCAGCGTTCCCGAAGTGTTGGCCGTATCGGACGACCCACCGTTCCTCGTGCTCGAGTGGATCGAGGAAGCCGGACCCGATGCCGGTACCGAGATCGCGCTCGGCCAGGGCCTCGCGTCGCTTCATCGAGCCGGGGCACCCGGTTTTGGTCGTGAGGATCGTCGTTCCACCGGCAGTCGCGGGCTTCCCAACGAGCCGTGTGAGACGTGGGTCCAGTTCTATGCGACACAGCGGCTCCTGCCACTGGCACGCCTGGCTCGGGATGGCCAAGCGTTACCAGATCACGCCATACGAGAGCTCGAAACGGTGGCCGCCCGACTCGGGGAGCTGGGCGGCGAGGTGGAGCCTCCCGCCCGCCTGCACGGCGATCTCTGGGGCGGGAACCGGTTGGTGGGAACCAACGGCCGCAACTGGCTCATCGACCCGGCCGCGCACGGTGGGCATCGGGAGTTCGACCTCTCAATGATGCGGCTCTTCGGGGGCTTCGGCAGCGACTGCTTTGCGGCCTACGAGGAGGCCTTCCCGCTGTCTGAGGGCTGGCAGGATCGGGTGGCGCTGCACCAATTGGCCCCCCTCGTCGTGCACGCAATCAAGTTCGGGGGCAGCTACCCGGCGGCGGTCGATGCCGCTCTGGCCAGATACGTGTGACGACCCTTGGGGGGTGTCGCCCTCGGCGGAACGCAGGGATGCGGCATCCGGCGGGGAACGATCCGATGCCAACAGTAGACGGGTCAGTTGATCTCGAGTCGGTAGAAGGCGGTATCGGCGCTGAAACCGAAATTGTAAATCAACAGCGAGTATGCGCCCGGCGTTACGGATGCGTCGAAGCGTGACGGACTCCGGTTGGTGTCGTCGAATCCGAGGGCAGCCTCGACATTGCATCCCGCGGCGTTTGCCGAGACCTCTGGCGCCGTACAGGTGCCACGCAGGAGCCCGCTGTCAATGTCATTGAAGAAGTTGTTCCAGGTGATCACGCTCGAGAGGTTCCCCTGTCGCCCGATCTGGATCGGGACAACGGTAAGGGACAGCGCAGGGATCACGGCATTGCCCTCCACGACTTCAGTCATGTCAGAGGGGCCCGTACCGCCGCCGCATCCGATGAGCCCGGCGACGGCACATGCGACCACCAGCTTCGATATCAGTCTCTGCGTTCGAGGCATGATGTCTGTTCTCCAGGTGGGGAGTATCGCATGACGAGGCAAGTGTCTCAGTCGGTACGCCATCGTGGGGTGCTCGAACTCGTGCCAGGTCCTTGCTCGTCCGGTCTCCGAGAGCCTACACCCTGTCATGTGTGCTGCGACCCGATCCTACTACGTGCACCCGTGCGCCGACCCGATCCGCTCAGTCGTAGCTGAGCGCCGAGACCGGGTCAACGAGGGTGGCCCGTCGTGCTGGGACCATGCAGGCGAGCAACGCGACGCCTCCGAGGATGACGATGACGGCAACGAAGACGAGCGGGTCAGTGGCGCGCACGCCGTAGAGCTGGCTGGCCAGGAAGCGCCGCAGCAGCAACGCGCCGGCGACGCCCAGCCCGAGCCCTATCCCCACCACGGTTAGGCCCTCCGACAGCACGAGCCGGAACACCTGCCGGGTGGTGCTGCCGAGCGCGATCCGGATACCGAATTCACGCATCCGCTGCGTCACCCGGTAGGCGAGCACCCCGTAAATGCCAAGCGCCGAGAGCAGCAGCGCCAGACCGGCGAAGCCCAGCGCAAGCATCATCGGGGTGCGCCGCGGGGTCAGACGCTCGGCGATCCGTTCTTCCATTGACTGCACGAGGAATAGGGGCAGCTCAGGGTCGATCGCGGCGACCTCGGCGCGTAATGCGCTCACCAGGCCGTACGGGTCGCCCTCGGTGCGGATGGCGAACGTCGGTGAGCCGAGTGGCCGCTGGCTGTTGGCAAAAAAATGTGCGCCGATCGGCTCCGGAACGTCCACCAGGCCATAGAGGGTGTGGGACGCCACCACACCGACCACGGTGTAGAAGGTGGTCTCGTCGGTGACCGCCACGTCGCCGTGCACCTGCTGGCCCACGGCGCTGCGCTCCGGCCAGAACTTGGTGGCCAGTCGCTCATCGATGATGACCGACGGGGTCGAGTCGGCGGTGTCGCGCGCGTCGAAGAACCGACCTTCCAGCAGTGGCACACCGAGCGTGTCGAAATAGTCGGCGTCCACGACGGCCCGGCTCGGGGCGAGCAACGATTCGCCCGCCTCGGGCACATAGCCGACGGCCCGGATGACGGTGTTGCTGAAGCTGTTGCCGAACGGGATGCTGCTGGTGAGGCTGGCGTCGACGACGCCCGGCAACGTCCGGATACGCTCGAGCGCCCGCCCGGCGAATGCGAGCCTCGACGGGGGATCGGTGTAGCGCGCCGGCGGCAGGCTGACACCCGCCGTCATCAGATGGTCTGTGCGAAACCCGGTGTCGATTGCCAGGATGCGTTGGAAGCTGGCCAGCAGGAGCGTGGCGCCGATCAGCAGTACGAACGCGATGGAGACCTGCGCGACGACCAGAGTGCTGCGGAAGGTCTGGGTTCGCCGGCCGGAGGTGCCGCTGCGTCCCTGCTGGCGCAGCGTCGCGTGGAGGTCGGTCGTGGCGAGACTGACGATCGGCACCAGCGCCAACCCGACACCGATCAGGATGGAGAGCCCGAGGGTCAGCGCGACGACGCCGCCGTCCATCACGATCTCGCCGCCACCGGGTAGCTCGTCGGCGCCCAGGGCGCCGACGAGACGGAGGCTCCAGGTTCCGACAGCCAATCCGAGCAGCCCACCGACCGCCGAGAGCAGCAGGCTCTCTGTCAGGAGCTGTCCGGCCAGGCGCCACCGTCCAGCGCCGAGCGCGTGGCGCATGCCGAGCTCTTTCAGACGGACAATTGACCGTATCAACATGAGATTGGCGACGTTGACGCAGCCGATGAGCAGCACGAAGAGCACGCCGCCCCACAGCAGGTAGAGCACCGCCCGGATCTCGGCCACCAGGTCGTCCTGGAACACCACCACGCCCGTGTAGAAGCCGGCGTCGGTCAGAAGCTGTCTGAACTGCGGAAAGCGTTCGAGGTTGGCGGTGTTCAGCGCGTCAATCTGAGCCTGCGCCTGTGCCAGTGTGGCCCCGGGGTTGAGCCGGCCGAGCATCGCCCACGAGTTACTGTGTCGTGCGTCGTCGGACTTCTGTTGGTCGGTGAACGCCAGCGGCACCCAGAGCTGTACGTTGCGGTCGGTGAAGGCAAAGCCCTCAGGCATCACGCCGACGATGTCGTAGGGTCGACTGTTGATGCGCATCTCCTGCCCGACCGCCGCCGGGTCGCCGGCAAAGAGCCGCTGCCACAGCGCGTCGCTCAGGATCACTTTGAACTGGTTGCCGATCTCGCCTTCTTCCTCGACGAAGAATCGCCCGTGCTGAGGCGCCACGCGCAGCAGCCGGAAGAACGACGGCGTGACGTTCCAGCCCCGCAGCCGCTCGGGTGCGCCGTCGGCACCCACGGTGAAGCCGCCGTTGCTATACAACGCCTGCTCCTCGAAGACGTCCACCTCGCGCAGGCGGTCGAAGTAGTCTGGCACGGCGTTGGCGCTACGGCTGCGCCGCCCGCCACCGCCACCAGTGGCGCCAGGGTAGGCATTGAAGACGGACAAAATGCGGTCCGGTTCGGGAACTGGTAGTGGTGTGAGGAGCACGGAATCGACGACGCTGAAGATGGCGACGTTCCCGCCGATGCACAGTGCTAACGTCAACAGCACCGTTGTGGCATAGCTCTTGTCCTTCCAGAGCAGGCGCGCGGCAAATCGGAGATCGCGAAGCAGCGTGTCCATCGCTTACCTTGACGACGACGCGAGCCGCGCGGTTCCGTACGCCGTAGCGTGTATCGTGACGCTGGATTCACGGAGGAGGCGCGGGCGTCGCCGTGATAGGTTCAGCGATGATTCAGAGATGATTGCGTGGACGGGGATGCCCGAAAGGTATAATCGCCGGGATTTTCAGCTCAACCCGAGGCGCGGGCCGCGTTGGCGCTGCCCGAGTAGAGGAGGTTGCCGCGATGCGTCTCTGTATTTCGATGACGGCAGCGCTGATGAGTTGCGTGGCACTGTCTGCCCAGTTGCCGGGCCACATTGCCGCCGAGGGCGGCGACATCGTCATCACGCCGGTCATCCACGCCAGCGTGCAGGTGGAGTACGACGGCCAGGTGATCCAGGTCGATCCATGGAGCGCGGGCGATCTGTCGCGGGCCAAGCCGGCCGACCTTATCCTGGTGACCGACGATCCCGGCCACCATCTCGATCAGGCCGCCATCGAGCAGCTGCGTAAGCCGGGGGCGCCGGTGGTGCTGACGGCGGCGGCCCGCGAGCGGTTTGGCGACGGCAGCGTGCTCTCGAACGGGCAGAGCGGAACGTTCGCCGGCATCAGGGTGGAGGCAGTCGGGGCATACGATCTGACGCCAGGCCGCCCGTTTCACCCGAAGGGCGAGGCCAACGGCTACGTCATCACGCTCGGAAGCAAGCGGATCTTCTTCTCTGGGGTCGGGGAGTGCGTGCCCGAGATTCAGGCGCTACGCGACATCGACGTCGCATTCATGCCGATGAATCTGCCGGTCGACCGGATGCGCCCGCGGCCGGTCGCCGAGTGCGTCAAGACCTTCCGGCCGAAGGTCGTCTACCTGAATCACTACAACCAGACCTACGCATCGTGGCTTGGCAACCAGCGAGGGGACCCGCCACCGGACGCGCAGAATACGCCGGCTACCATTGAGGCATTCCAGGCGGCTATCGAGGGCGCGTCGATCGAATTCCGTGATGGCAGCTGGTATCCGGCAGCGCCCTAGACCGGCGTCCTACTGGCCACGGAGGACAAGCCTGTTCCAGTTCTCGTTGACGGCGGGCGATGCGCCGGTATCGGAGCCGACGACGACCCCGCCGTTGTTGACCCACCACTCCTCGCGGTCGTTCGAGACCCAGTACTGTTCGCCGGTGTCGGTGTTCTCGGCGTGGTGTCCCCCACGCATCATCGTCGCCCACGCGTCCGCCGGATCGCGGCCAGACGGTCTCGCCGACCGTACCGCCGACCGAAGGTAGCGTGAGAACACGCGGCCCATGTCCGCGCTGTACTGCGGCATCGTCTGCTGCGTGTGGGAGATCGATTCGTTCCAGGGCTGGAAGAACAGGTCCGAAGGCTGCAGTCGTTCGCCGGCGTG
>JASLOY010000112.1 GCA_030745255.1 Vicinamibacterales bacterium | reverse complement strand
GGACCGCCACCGAGATCGCTGAGTCCATCGACACGATCGGCGGCATTCTCAGCGTGGGGGCGGGGACAGACCTGAGTTTCGTCAACGTCCTCGTCATGCAGGACAGTTTCGATTTCGGAATCGACCTGGTCGCCGACATCGCGCGCAACCCATCGTTTCATCCCGCTGAGATCGACCGGCAGCGCCAGCAGGTACTCTCGGGGCTGCAGGTCAGCTACGACGACCCGGCCTATCTGGCGGGTGTGGTGTTCGGCCGGCTCGTCTACGGGGCACATCCCTACGGAATGCCGCACAACGGCACACAGGCGTCGGTGTTGGGGATCACGCGCGAGGACCTGCGGGAGTTTCACGAGACCCACTACGCGTCCAACAATGCGCTGCTCGGGATCGTCGGAGACATCGACGCCGAGGCGGCGTTTGCGGCCGCCGAGCGGGTGTTTGGCGACTGGGAGCGTAAGAGGCTGCCACCGCCGCCCAGCGACGACGTGCCGGAACCGACCAGTCGGGTAGTCGTCATCGACAAGCCCGGTTCTGTGCAGACGGCAATCCGCGTCGGGCATGTCGGGCTCCGGCGCGCCAGCCCGGACTATCTCGCTTTCGACGTGGCGCTCAAGATACTGGGCGGCGAAGGTGGCAACCGGCTGGGGAGCGTGCTCCGCACCGAGCGTTCGCTGACCTACGCCGCGTCGGCCGACATGGCCAGCCGCCGGTTCGCGGGCGACTTCATGGCCAAGACCGACACCCGGTCAGACGCGACTGCCGAGGCGCTACGCCTGATCGTGGAAGAGGTGTCCCGTTTGCGGCGCGAGCGCGTGAGCGGGCGCGAGCTTCAGAATGCCCAGGCATATCTGGCCGGCAGCTTCCCCCTGACCATCGAGACACCGAACGCCATCGCGGCCCAGGTGCTCGAGTCGCTGCTCTATGGGCTCGACCTCGCCGATCTACCGACCTATCCTGATCTGATCAACGCGGTCACGGTGAACGACATCCAGCGCGTGGCCCGCACGTATCTGCATCCGCAGCGGCTGTCGATCGTGCTCGTCGGGGAGGCTGCGGCGTTTGTCGACGATCTCGGCGGCGTCGGGTTCGACAATGTCGAGGTGCTGTCGGTCGACGATTTGGATCTGTCGAGCGCAGATCTGCGCGCATTCGTCGACATCGGAGAAGCCCGTCCGTCACGCGCCCCCTGACCCTCCGCTAGACCTCCGCACGCGTGGCCGCATGATCAAAGTGATGCTCTCGTGCGGCGAGCCATCAGGCGACCTGTACGCCGGCGCCCTGACCGCCGAGATTCTGAGACTCGAGCCGGATGCTGACATCAGCGGTCTCGGAGGGGAGCGGCTGTCGGCCGCCGGCGGTCGATTGGTGTCCGACTATGGCGGTTTGGCGGTCACCGGACTGGCCGAGACGCTGCCGGCATTGCCGCGTTTTTGGGCGACCTATCGCCGTTTGGTGAGAGCGGCGCGGGCCGAACGTCCGGACGTCTTCGTGGCGATCGACTATCCGGATTTCAACTTCCGGCTCGGGGCCTCGATGGCGGCGCTCGGCATTCCGGTCATCTACTACATCAGTCCGCAAGTCTGGGCGTGGCGAGCCGGTCGGCTTCGGACGATGAAGCGGTTCGTGACCCGGGCGCTTGTCATTTTCCCGTTCGAGGAGACGCTCTATCGGGATGCGGGCATCCCTGTCGCGTTCGTCGGCCACCCGTTGGTCGAGCTCGCTGTGCCGGTGCTGGGTCGGGGCGCTTTCCGCAATGCGCATGGGTTGGACGCTGAGGCGCCGACTGTGGCGGTCTTGCCGGGGAGCCGGCCAAACGAGATCCGTGTGATCCTGCCGGACCTGGTGAACGCAGCCGAGCGTCTTGTGCGCGAGGTGCCGTCGGTCCAGTTCGTGGTCGCCAGGGCTCCGAACTTGCCCGATGCGCTGTTCGAGTCGCTGGCCAGACTGACCGAGCTCGGCGCGCGCCCCCCATGCATCGTCGAGTCGCAGACCGACGACGTGCTCGTTGCCGCCGACGTCGTGCTCACCGCCTCCGGTACCGCCACCATTCAGACGGCGATTCACGAACGGCCGATGGTGGTGGTCTACCGGTTGTCGCCGTTGACCTACTGGATGGGCCGCCGCTTTGTGCGGGTGAAGGCGTTCGGTATGGTGAATCTGGTCGCCGAGAAGATGATCGCGCCGGAGTTCTTGCAGGAGGCGTTCACCCCGGAGGCGGTCGCCGGCGAGGCGGTGCGGTTTCTCACCGACGCGTCGTATGCGGCGGAGACCCGGGCGGCGTTGCGTGCCGTGCGGGAGAAGCTCGGTGGCCCCGGCGCCAGTCGGCGCGCCGCCGAACATGTGCTCGCGGCTGCACGGACGCCGGGAAGTCAGGAGCCGGGGGCGTTGGCTTCGCCGTGAGCATGCGGCGCGTCTTGGATGGTTTCAGGGCCTCATGACCCTCGAACAGGTGACCACAGACGCTACACGACCCCGACGCCGCTGGGCGTTCGCCGGCGTCATCCTGATGAGCTGGTCATTGGTCCTTTGGGTGTCACTGCTGGGTGTACCGTTCCTGCCATTGAGCGTGGCCGCGAGAGGCACGGTCGCCACCGGAGTCGTCGTGGTGGCGGAAGTGGCGTTCTGGTGCGGCGCCGTCATGGCGGGCCCGGAAGCGACGAGAAGGATGCGGTCGTGGTGGCGCCGGTCGTGACGAATCTTGAGACCATCACGCTGAGGTGTGCGTCCTAGTAATGATGATGCCAGGTCCATGCCCAGGTTCTTGTGCCAGCGCCTGCCCAGTCGCATGGACACGTCCAGGGGGAGGATGAGGAATGGATCCAACGAACAAGGTGGGTCGGCGTGAGTTCACGGTCGCATCTGCGCTCGCGGTCTTGAGCGGTGTCACGATTACCATCAGCGGGTGCGGCGGCAGCTCGGACAGTCCCACAGGGCCCACGGCCACGCCCGGTGGCGGCTCCTCGGCAAGCATCTCGCTGAATCACGGACACGAGGCGGTCATCACCAGCGCGCAGCTCACCGCAGCCAACGACGTCGAGCTGGACATCACTGGAACCGCAGACCATTCACACTCGGTAACCTTGTCTTCGGTCGAGGTGCAGCAGATCGCTGCAGGCACCCGGGTGTCGAAAGTCTCGACTACCGACGGTGGCCACGACCATACGGTGACGTTCAACTAGCTACTCGTGTTCCGCCGTCGGCTGGCGGGGCATTTACGACGCAGCACCAGGCACGGGGAAGGTGCCAAGTATGGCCGGCGCGGTAGCTGGCTCTGGATACACTCGTCCCGAGCCGGAGCCTGGAGACAGAAACAATGACTGACGTAGTGATGCGAGGCGGTGGGGCGCTGGCCGTGGCTGCAGTGGTGCTGGGGTGTGGAGCCTGGTCGACACCGGCGTGGGCGGGAGCGCCGGGAGAAGGAGGCGGACAAGAGCCTCGCGCGATCGAGGTCGTCGCCTCGCAGTTCGCGTTTACACCTTCCGAGATCGAAGTCTCGGTAGGCGAGAGCGTGCGATTGCTCATCCAGTCGGACGACGTCGGGCACGGCGTTGCCATTCCAAGCCTTGGTGTCGACGCAACAATTCCTCCGGGCGGCGACCCGATCACGATCGACTTCGTGGCGGGTGAGCCGGGCCGGCATCCTATCGTCTGCAGCCTGTTTTGCGGAGACGGACACGATCGGATGACCGGCATGCTCACGGTCGTGGCGGCGGGAGAGGGCGGTGCGCGACCGACCGGGGGCGGTGGGCAGCCGCCCGGTGAACCGGACCGCGTCGCCGATCTGGCAGTCGACGTGCTGGAGCCGGACTTCAACGTGATTGCGCTGCCCACGACGCTCCGGCTCCCGCGCAACAAGTTCGCCTTTCGGCTGACACACCGATTCTCCCGACCCATCAACGGAGGGGTGACCTACGGCAACCTATTGGAGGACTTCTTCGGGTTCGACTCACCGGCTCTGATCGGGCTCGAATTCCGTTACGGACTGCTACCCGGCACGCAGGTCGGTGTCTACCGCGGCAACACCAAGAACATTCAGATCTTCAGCCGCCAGAACATCCTCTGGCAGCGGGGACCGCGGGGCATCGGACTCGATGCGCAAGTGTCGGTCGAGGGCCTGGACAATCTCCGCGAGGAGTACTCGGGGTCGGTTGCCGCCATCCTGTCGAAGCGTCTTGGGGGGTGGGCCTCGGTCTACGCGGAACCGACCTGGGTGGGCAACGTTGACAAGCCCGGCCGGTTGCACCCCTCGTTCGATCCTGACGACCTTGACGATGATGACGACGACGATAACGTGTTCATGGTTGGGCTCGGGACACGGCTGCGTGTGCGTCCGACCGTGTATCTGCTCGGGGAGTACGTGCCTCGCCTCACCGGATTCGACGCGGGAGCGCATCACCTTTCGTTCGGCATCGAGAAACGAGCCGGCGGGCACACGTTTCAGCTGAACTTCTCAAATTCGCTCGGAACCACCCCTGCGCAGCTGGCCCAAGGTGGCAGCAAGGACGACTGGTTCATCGGGTTCAATATTGCGCGGAAGTTCTTCTAGCGACGGTCTCCAGGGGACAGGCACCGGGACCTGGGACATAATTGGTTCCTGGGGGGTGTGCCGGTCGCTAAGGCAGAGGTTCGCCACGCCCGTGCGGCCGGCCGAACCGTGGACTCTTGGGTGCGCATTACGCGATGAACCGGCGAAGGCACTATTGGTGGGTGGCACTGCTCATACTGCTGGTCGCGGTCGGTGACGACACGACCGCGCAGACTAACACTGGCGAGATCGGCGGTGTCGTGGTGGACGACAGCGGCGGTGTGCTGCCCGGCACGACGATCGTGGCCACCCACCCGGCCACCGGCTTCTCCGTCGAGCGGGTGACCGACTCCGAGGGGCGCTTTTTCCTGCCGTCGCTGCCCATCGGCGAGTGGCAAGTGAGTGCCGAGCTCCCCGGTTTCCAGCGGGTCACCCAGACCGGCATCGTGCTCGAAATCGGACGTGCCCTGCAGCTGGAGTTCACGCTGTCGCTCGGCCCGATCAGTGAGGAGCTGACCGTCGAGGTCAGCGCGCCGCTTCTGCAGGCGGCCTCCGCCGAGATCAGCGACGTCATCGAAGCGCGCGAGGTCGAGCAGATTCCGCTCAACGGCCGGCAGTTCCTCCAACTCGCGCAATTGAGCGACGCGGTGGTGATTCCGCCAGGTGGCACCCGGGGCGGCGCGCTACAGCAGGCCGGGCTCCTACCCAACGTCGGCGGGCAGCGGGCCGGGCACAATATCTACATGCTCGACGGCTTCAAGGTGACCGACGAGCTGTTCAACAACCTGGTGATCAACCCGTCGGTCGATTCGATTCAGGAATTCAAGATCCAGAAGTCGCTGTACCCGCCGGAATTCGGCGGCAAGGCGTCAGCATTGATCAACGTCGCGACCAAGTCGGGTGTCAACCAATTTCATGGCAGTCTGTTCGAGTTCGCTCGCGACGACCGGCTCGATGCTCATAACTTCTTCGACGACAAGAACCAGCCTGTGCCGCCGCTCGATCAACAGCAGTTCGGCGGGTCGTTTGGTGGGCCCATTGTGAGGGACCGCACGTTTTTCTTTGTCAGCTATGAGGGACAGCGCACGCGGCGGTCGATCACCAAGACGTTTTCGGTGCCGAATGCGGCCATGCGATCCGGCGACTTCCTCGGTGTCGGTCCGATCTGCGACCCGAGCACCATCGCCCCGGCAACAGGCGCCTGTACGCCGTTCACCAACAATCAGATTCCCATCGACCGGCTAGACCCGATCGCGCAGGCATTTCTCGACCACGTGCCGCTGCCCAACGGCGGGGGCCAGGCTCGAAACCTGACGTCGGTGGAGCCGCAGGACAAGGACGCCCACCAGTTCAGTCTGCGTGTCGACCACCGGCTGAGCGACACCGACCAGCTGCTCGTCCGGTTCAGTAGCTTCGACGCCGACGAGATCCAACCGTTCGGCACCAGCGTGCGACAGGAGACGCTCGTGCCCGGCTTCGGGCGCACGCTCGACACCTCGACCCGCAACCTTGGGGTCAGCCACACGCGGACGTTTGGCACCAGCATGCTGAACGAGCTGCGGGTCGGTTTTATGTCGGTGGATGGCGGGCAGGCGAGTGTCAACGCTGGGGTCGACTTCGCCGAACAGGTCGGGCTGCTGGGGGTCACCCGGAACCCGCGGGATATCGGGTTTCCACAGATCTCGACTTCGGGACTTTTCAGCACCATGGGCGACCCGACGACATTTGTGTCGCGTGACAACCAGCACATCGAGGTCTACGACAATTTTCTGATCGACCGAGGCGACCATCGCGTCAAATTCGGTGCGTACCTCTTCCACCTGAAGTTTCGCCCGGTCAACGCCGACACCGCGCGCGGCGCCTTCACCTACACGGGACAATGGACCGGCAACGCCCTAGCCGACTTCCTGCTGGGCTTTCCGACCTCGGCGCAGTCGGGCATCGGCGGTGGTGACGAGGACGCGCGCACCACCTGGCTGCATCTCTACGCGCAGGACGACTGGCAGGCGCGGTCCAATCTGACCATCAACTACGGGCTGCGCTACGAGCTGAACTCGCACATGAAGGACGTCGACAACCGGCTATCGTCGATCGACCTCTCGGTGCCCGGCGGGCGCTACGTGATTGCGAGTGACGAGGCCGGCAACATCTCGCCCGAGGCCGAGGCGCTGCTGCCGTTGATCCCGATTCCGTGGGTCACCTCCTCCGAGATCGGGTGGGACCGCAGCCTGTTGCGACCGAGCAAGAAGCGCTTCGCGCCGCGCGTCGGATTTGCGCTGTCGCTCGGCGAGACGCGGCCGGCGGTGGTTCGGGGCGGTTATGGCGTTTTCCTCAACCAGTGGGCTTACAGCGTGCAGACGGCCTTTACGCGCAACCTGCCGTTCTTTTTCCTGAAGCAAGTGGACGCGCCATCGGACCAGCTCGTCCCGACGCTTCAGACACGGGACATCTTGACGAGTGACGCCAGCGGCAGCATCGGTGGCGCGATCATGGACCAGAACTTCCAGGTGGAGTACACGCAGACCTGGAGCGGCGGCATCCAGCTGGAGGCGTTTCCCCGGACGATGGTGGAGGTGTCCTACATGGGGTCGTACACCATTGGCGCCGACAACTCCACCATCCGGAACGTGCCGGAGCCCGGACCCGGTCCGATCGACGTCCGACGTCCGATTCCAGCGCTCAGCGCGATTCGGGCCATCCGGTTCGATGGCACGTCCATCTACCACGCGGTGACGTTCAAGGGCGAACGCCGGTTCGACGGGCACTACTCGTTCAATGTTGCCTACACGCTGTCGAAGTCGAAGGATGACGCGTCGAGCCCGGGCGCCACCGCGTTCGAGTCGAACGTGCCGCAGGACGTGCGCAACATTTTTCCGGGTGAGAACGCGTTGTCGAGCTTCGACCACCGACACCAGTTCGTCGCCAGCGGCAGCTACCAGTTCCCGTTTTTCGAGGGGGTGGGTGGGGCGAGGGAGGCGCTGGCCGGTGGCTGGCGGCTGAACGCCATCGTCACCCTGCAGTCGGGGGCGCCGTTCACCGTCAATCTGGGGCAGGACCGCGCCAATATCGGGTCCGGTCCGGCGCAGCGTCCCGATCAGATCGGCGACCCGAACCTGCCCGGCGATCAGCGGTCTCCAGACCAGTGGTTCGACACCGCCGCCTTCGTCTTGCAGAATCCGTTTACCTTCGGCAGCGCCGGCCGAAACAGCGTGTTCGCTCCTGGTTTCGCCAGCGCCGATCTGTCGGTGCAAAAGGATTGGTACATTGGCGACCAGGGTCGCCTGGAGTTCCGCTGGGAGATTTTCAACCTGTTCAACCGCGCCAACTTCGACGTGCCCAACCGGATCTTCGGTACCCCCAACTTTGGTCGCATCTTCAGCGCCCTGAATGCCCGCGAGATGCAATTCGGCCTGCGCTACTCGTTTTAGAGAGCGCTCTCAGGAGACAGGAGACGACGGGAGACCCGAGGAGCCGGAGGGCTTCGCCAGCTTCCGTGTCAGACCAGCTCGGCCGGAGCACGCCAGCGGCTGCCCTGTCTCGGGCTCACTCAGCTCATGCTTAGTTCCGAGGCGATCAAGACGCGCGCGCGTGAGCTGGGGTTCGACCTGTGCGGCATTGCGCCGCCGGCGGCGTTTCGCGAGCTCGGTGTGCTGCGTGAGTGGCTCGATCGTGGCTACGCCGGTGAGATGGGTTACATGGCCCGTACCGCCGAGCGCCGGGCCGACGTTCGGGCGGTGATGCCGTCGGCACGGTCGGTGGTGGTGCTCGGTACGCTCTACAACACCGACCAGCCCTATTCGACCGAGATCGACGACCCGGGCGAAGCGCTCATCTCGCGCTATGCCTGGGGCGATGACTACCACTCCGTGCTCGGAGAGCGCACCGAAGCGTTGCGAGGATGGTTGGTCGATCGGCATGCCGACCCGGTCGAGACACGGGTCTACGTCGACACCGGTCCCGTGCAGGAGCGGGTGTATGCGCAGCAGGCGGGGCTCGGGTGGGTTGGCAAGAACACCTGCCTCATCAATCCCGTGCTCGGGTCCTGGCTGTTTCTGTCCGAAATCCTGTGCAGTCTGCCGCTCGAATCCGACACACCGGGATTCGACCAGTGCGGAACCTGCACGTTGTGTCTCGACGCCTGTCCCACCGGTGCGTTTCCAGAACCGGGCGTACTCGACTCGACGCAGTGTCTGTCCTACCTGACGATTGAGACCAAAGGGGCAATTCCGCCTGAACAACGCGCCGGGATCGGAAGTCACGTCTATGGTTGTGACGTGTGCCAGGACGTCTGCCCGTACAACGATGCCGCGCCGATCAGCACCGACCCGGCGTGGCAGCCGCGGGTACCGCTCGACAGGCCGCGATTGGCCGAGCTGTGGGCGCGCTCGGATGCGGCGCTGCGCGCTGCCATTCGCAACGGCCCGATGACACGCGCGCGAGTGAAGCGACTGCGTCGGAACCTGGCGGTGGCGATGGGTAACAGTGGCGAGATCGCGGCGGCCGAGGCGCTCGGTGGGGCGTCTGAGATAGGCCGCCCAGACGCCGAGTCGATCGCCGAGCCGCAGGTTGCCGAGCACGTCGACTGGGCGCGACGCCGCCTAGCAGCCCGTGGTGAAAGTCCTTCGTTATAGGGATCGACACGATCGATCCTGCGTACTACACTGTCGCGTATGGC
>JASLOY010000111.1 GCA_030745255.1 Vicinamibacterales bacterium | reverse complement strand
GGTTTACCCAGAGCCGCGGCCTGGTGACGGCCTGTCAGATGATCATCGGCGACCTGGCCACCGAGCGCGGCGACACGGCGTTGGAGTTGGCCGCAGGAACGGGAACCGGGGCGGTGGTTCGAATGCTGCTCGACGCCGACGCTCGCCCGACTGACGCTCGTGGTCGGGGCGCGCTCGTCGAGACGGCCGCCCGGAGGAACAACGCGGATTCGCTCCGGGCGCTGCTCGGAACCGGCTTGCCGGCGACTGCGAGCGCGCTCATGGCCGCGAGCACCGGCGGTGCACCCGATACGGCGCGTGCGTTGATCGAGGCGGGCGCCAATGTAAATGCCCGTTCGAGCACGGGCTGGACGCCGCTGATGTCCGCGGCTTCAGCCACCAATCCCGCGGTTGTCATGCTGCTGCTGGCGGCGGGCGCAGACATCGACGCAGAGGACACCAGAGGGACGACCGCACTCGTAGCGGCGGCGATCAGTGGCCGCGAAACCGCCGCGCAGACGCTGGTGGAGGCAGGCGCGGCTCTTGTTCCCTCCACCCTGGAAATGGCCGCGTTCGGGGGCCATGAGGCCGTTGTTCGCGTCCTCCTGAACGCCGGAGCCGACCCGAACGCGATTCCTGCCGGCGCGACACACATGACGCCGCTCGATGCTGCGACGGTCGGGGGGCACACGCGCATTGTCGAGTTGCTGCTGGCAGCGGGTGCCAAGCCGTGATGTAGATCCTTTCTTTGACGGCCACTTTCGCCAGCCGCATCGACTGTCCGAGAGAGATCAGTCCTTGGGGCGCCTGCCAGGTTAGCGTCGCCGTTATTCGCCGGTCGTCCGCTTCACCAGGAGGTAGCCTGCGATGAAGGCGGCAACGCCGAACCCGAAGATGCGCGGGCTGGGACCGAGGGGGCCGGCGATCAAGATCGACTCGAGTAGCGCCGCCATTCCCAGCAGCTGCAATCCGCGGCCAACGTAGTAGAGCGCTCCGGGCATCTATTTCACGTGGGGCTGTGCCCCACACCCGGGGGCATTCTCAATCGGGGCTGAGCCCCGAAACCCCACGCAGGCGCTGCGCGGGGACCCCGACAGCCCCTCTCCGCGCCCGCGGGGCGCGCACGTGGGCGCCGGGTCAGTTCCCGTGGCTCTGGTCGTCACGATCATCTGGTTCCGCTGGGTTCTTCTCCGCCCGCCGATCCGACTTGACGCGCCGCCAGGCGCCTAGACGTCGGCCGATTTCTTTCTCGAACCCGCGCGTGGTCGGTACGTAGTACTGCCGGCCCTGCAGTGAATCCGGTAGGCAATCCATCGGCGCCACCGCTTCCGGCTCGTCGTGCGCGTAGCGATATCCCTTGCCGTAATCGAGTTGTTTCATCAGTCGGGTCGGTGCGTTCCGCAGATGCAGCGGCACCGGCTCGGCCACGTTCTTGTGCGCATCGGTGGCGGCCCTGGAATAGGCGGTGTAGACGGCGTTGCTCTTGGGTGCCGATGCCAGATAGAGGGTCGCCTGCGCGAGCGCCGTATTGCCCTCCGGCATGCCGATGAAGTGTACCGCCTCCTTGGCTGAGACCGCCATGGTCAGCGCTTGTGGGTCGGCAATTCCGACGTCCTCGCTGGCGAATCGGACGAGCCGGCGGGCGATATAGAGTGGATCCTCACCGGCCTCGACCATCCGCGCGAGCCAGTAGACTGCTGCGTCCGGGTCGCTGTTGCGCATCGACTTGTGGAGCGCGGACATCAGGTTGAAGTGTTCCTCACCGTCCTTGTCATAGACGAGCGCCCGTCGTTGCATCGTCTCGGAGGCCAGCTCCAGGTCGAGCCGGGCCGGGCCCGTGTCGCTCGACTCGGCGGTGCGCGCGACGGCGGCCGCCGCACCGAGCTCGAGCAGGTTCAAGGCGACTCGTGCGTCGCCGTTGGCATGCCTGGCGATCGCCGCTAACGCCTCCGGGTCGACCTGGAGGTGCTGCGTGCCCAGTCCGCGGGTCTCGTCGGTCAGGGCGCGTGTGAGGATGGTCGTGATGTCTGCCGCGCTCAGCGCCTGCAGCACATACACCCGAGACCGCGACAGGAGCGCCGCGTTGACCTCGAATGAGGGGTTTTCGGTGGTGGCGCCGACGAGCACGATGTCTCCGGCTTCGACGCGAGGCAGAAACGCATCCTGCTGCGCCTTGTTGAACCGGTGAATCTCGTCGACGAACAGGATGGTGCGTCGGTCGCCATGCCTCCGGTTGTCCTCGGCGGCCGCCATCACCGCGCGGATTTCCTTGATGCCGGACAGCACCGCGCTGAAGGCGACGAACCGCGACTTCGTGACGGTGGCGATCAACCGGGCCAGGGTCGTCTTCCCGGTGCCGGGTGGGCCCCAGAGGATGATCGACTGCAGCGTGTCGCGCTCGATGGCGTGACGCAGGGGACGACCCGGCCCGAGCAGGTCCTCCTGGCCAGCCAGCTCGTCGAAGCTGGTGGGTCGCATGCGGTCTGCAAGTGGCGCCGTCTGTGAGGCGGACCGCGTGGGCGGCTCGTCGAACAACGAACCCGACGTCATGCCGACCGCCTCGGCCGCTGCCCACCTGCGCCGGTTGTGGCTCTGGGTGTGGCGCCGGTGCGTTGCCTGGACGCCTCGTAGACTATCAAGGCGGCGGCGACGGCGATGTTGAGCGATTCGACCGGCGGGCGCATCGGGATCGAGATCAGGCCGTCTGCCGTGTCGACGACACTGGTGCCGAGGCCCGCGCCCTCGCCCCCAAGCCAGATCAGGCATGGCCCCCGCAGGTCGGTGTCGGACACCGAGCTCCCATCGCGCGGTACGGCCGCAAGCACTCGCAGCCCGTGAGCGTCCGCGGCGGCGCGCACGTCACCAGCGCCGAGGGAGCGGACGACCGGCAGACGGAACGCGCTGCCCATAGCCCCCCGAAGTGCCTTCCATCCGTACGGGTCGGCGCCGCCAACAGTGACAACGCCGGTGGCCCCGCCGGCTTCGATAGCGCGGATGACAGCTCCGGTGTTGCCGGGATCCTGCACACCGATGAGTCCGATGACTAGCGGCCGTGGTGCCGGGGCCGCATCCTCGAAGCCGGCCGACTCGAGGGTGGCCAGCGCCACAAGACCACTTGGCGAGGACACGGGGCTGAGCGCGTCCATAACCGTAGGCGAGACACGTACGAGCCGGGTCATGGAAGGGTCGAGCCGATCGAACACGGCAGCCGAGCGGCGTGTGGTCGCCGGACCGGTACTGACAGCCGCCAGTTCGACCCGCACACCGGCGCCCAGGGCTTCTGCGATCAGACGCGGGCCTTCGAGCAAGACGGTGGATCCGGTCGGCGTGGTGGAACTTCTGGCCTGACGAAACTGGGCAACGATCGGGTTGCGCCGGCTGGTGATCTGTTCCACAAGTCAGGCTCCGCCGCCCGTCCGATGAGCCGACCGGCGAGCAGCGAAAGTCAGCATAGCAGATGTGCTATCTTTGGCGACGAGTGAGCCCAGGTGGGCAGGGAACGGGACACGACAGTACGGTATGAAAGCTGAACTGCTTAAACGGTTCGAGGACGAGATTCGCACACTCGACCGGGAGCTCAAGAACGAACTGCCGAAAGAGATCAAGCGAGCGCGTGAGCTGGGCGACCTGCGTGAGAACGCGGAGTATCAGGCGGCCAAGGAGCGTCAGTCATTCGTCGAAGCGCGGCTGTCCATGTTGCACAAGCGTGTCGCCGAGCTGTCACTGATGAACCTGGATCGGCTTCCCGATGACCGGGCCGCGTTCGGGTCCACGGTGCATCTCCTCGAGGGGGACGGCAAGCCGCTGGTTTATCGGTTGGTCATGCCGGAAGATGCGGACCCCGACAAAGGCTGGATCTCCACCGCTTCGCCTATCGGCCGCGCGCTGGTGGGGAAGGAAGAGGGAGACGAGGTCACGGTGCCGACTCCCAACGGTACCCGTGAGTTCGAGCTCGTGAAGCTCATCACCATTCACGGCGAGTGAACCGTCGCATTGTGAACGCCGAGTCTCCGCCCACTGTCCCGACCACGGCGTCTCGCACGGCCTCCAGTTACTCACCTCACCTTCGAACGGCACTGGTGTTGACCGGCACCGGCACCGCCGGCGCGTATCATGCCGGCGTGCTGCGGGCGCTGCACGAGGCCGGGGTCAAAGTCGACCTGGTGGCGGGGCGCGGCATCGGCGCGGTGGGGGCGGCGTTTGCGGCGGTTGACGGTTCGGCGCGGTTGTGGGAGCCGGCTGGGCTCTGGAGTGTCCCGGGCGCGAAGCGGCTCTACCGCTGGCGGCCCGCGCTGCGCGCTGCGGCCTGCATTCTCGGTGGCGCGCTCGCCGCGCTGGTGCTGCCGCTTGGCGTCGTGGTGCTCGGAGCGCTCGTCTATCCGCTGGCCTATCTCCTGCGGGTGGTCGGGCTGGACGGTGGCGCCTGGCTGGCGACCGGGTTTGGGCAGCTCGTCGAGTCGGTGTTCGCGCCGGCAGCCCTGCCGATCTGGTTGCCCCGTCTCGTTGTGGCCGGGTTGGTCCTTCTGCTCGCGGTGGTGGCCGGCTCGGCCGGTCTGGGCTGGATGCGGGCGCGTGCCCAGCGTCGGGCGCGGGGGACGCTCTGGTGGGTGTTGCTGGCGGCACCACTCGATGTGGGCCGTGCGCGGGGATGGTTCGCCGATGGGCTCTGGAAGCTGATGCGCGGCGCCGCATCGATTGCACGGCCCGGCCCCGTGGATTTGGGGCGCCGATACGCCGAACTGTTGTCCGAGAATCTCGGCCAGCCTGGTTTCCGCGAGTTGTTGGTGACGGCCCACGACCTCGATGGGCGTCGCGATCTGGTCTTCGCGCTGCTCTCGGAGCCGTACCGGCGGCGGTTCTTTCAACGTCAGCGCGGCGAGTCAGCGGGGGACCGACAACTGGAAGCGTTTGATCTGGCCGGTGGCGCCAGGCGTCACGGGTTCGACGTGTTTGCCGCGGCGCTCAGCCTGCCGGTTGCGACCGAGCCGTGGCTGGTGAGATTCACCTCAGGCAGCAGCTGGCGCGGCGAGACGCACCGGGTGTGCGACCGACCGGACGCGGTCGGGCGGTTGCTCGACGAGGTGGCCCAGGCCGGCGCCGAGCAGGTGATACTCGTCTCGGCATTACCCGGGCCGACCGGGCCACACTCACTCGGGGCTGGTCGACGCGACGGCCGCGGTCGAATCGGTGAGGCGCTGTCTGCGATGGAATCGGCCGCCATCGGTGACGCCGTCCGATCCCGAGCCGGGCTGTTCCAGGCAGTCTTCGAGATTCAGCCGACCCATAATCCGCTCGGGCCATTCGATTTCATGGGGTGTTACGACGAGCGGTCCGACCGCCAGCAGTCCGTGGCCGAGTTGCTCGCGCGCGGTTACGACGACGGGCACCGACAGTTCGTCGGCCCGGTCGTCGGTGCCAGCGGCGAGCAGATCGAGCCCGTGCCACAGCCGCGCATGGCGGCCCGTGTTCCCGGCCTCGACGACTCCTAGCGGTTCATACTCCGCCGTCGTTCACTGGCCTGAGGCTCCTCGAGAAACTGCTCGGCGAGTGCGTGAATGGTCGCGCGAATGTCTTCCGGCGCGATCGACCCGAACTTTTGCTGGAAGCGGTCGAGGGGCGCCACCGCCTTCGCCATCGCGCGGTGACCACCGGCACTGCCCACGTCGCCAAAATGCTGCTTGACGAACTCGCCGGCGTGGCGCGAGTAACCGAGGGTGCGGACCGAGATGACGAGATCCCCGTGCACGATGCCCGAGACGACTGACCATTTGATTTCCTCGACCTGCAGGAGGAAGTCGGCCACATAGGTGATCAGGTCCTCGCGCGCCACGTCGCCCAGATGGGTGGTGTACAGCGCTCCGACCACTTCGCCGCCCAGAACGGCTTCCGAGACGGAGTTCAGCCGCTCCACCGTGGTCTCGGCCCCCTCCATCTTGCGGATGAGCGCCGCGTTGGCGAGTGGATACAGAAACCGGAAGGCGTCGAGGTCCGGCTCGTTGGTCTGTCGCGATAGAAAGAGCGTGTCGGATTTAATCGCATAGAGCATCGCCGTAGCGGCACGCTCGGAGATGTTCGCGTCCACCGCACGCAGGTGTTCGGTCAAAATGGTGCAGGTGGAGCCGTAGTCGGGGCGAATGTCTTTGAACGCCGCACCATAGCCTCCGCGCTCCGGGTGATGGTCGATGACGAGATCCACCTTGTTGATGAGCCCGCCGAAGTAGTGAGGTTGGACGTCCACCGTGGCGATCCTGTCGAAACCGGAAAGCGACTGGCGGTTCAGCGGCTCAACATGGATGTCGAGGAGATTGGCCATCCGGAGATTCTCGGGTCGCGTGACGCCTTGAAACGCTCCAATGATCGCAGTGGTCTTGGTCCGGCGTAAGAGATTGCGGAGCGCCAGGCCGCTGGCCATGGCGTCGGGATCCGGGTCGTTGTGTAGCAGAATCAGCACACGGTCAGCGTCGGCGAGGTAGCGCTGGTACTGCTCGACTCGCGCCCGGGTCATCGAGCGGTCCAGCTCGGTACAGAGCGCACCTTGCAGGAGGTCTGCCAGCGCCAGCTGTCCGACGTCTGGGATGCGCGTGCCGTGTTCCTCCTGTCGCTTCGGGCTGAGCGGGTGCCCCACATCGAGCAGGTAGACCAGGGTGCCGCCGGCATCGCGAATCGCCTCCACGGTGCGTTTGGGGCTCCGGCGTCCCGTGTCCTCGACCAGGAGGCACGTGCTCGGATCGATGTCGGCTCGGAGGTAGCTTTCTACCTTGCGCGGATCGCCGACGTGAACCGTCACCGCCGTGTCGTGCAGTCGGCGCGCGAGGAGTCGGTCTTCGACGAGGAACTCGATGTCGAGGCGGGGCTCGAAGGCTCGCGCCAGGATCCGGATGACGAGCTCGTCCTGGCACACTGCGAGGCACTTCATGGTTGGAACCGCGGGTCGACTACCCGAACAAATGATTATACGCCGCACGGCCGTTGGGCGTGTACCCCGCCAGTTGGTCGCCAGGAGGGAACGCCGATCAGGTAAGATGCCAGCCTATCCACGGGCTGGACAGGAGCACGCAGCATGATCCGCCATCTCACGATCCCGTTGGCCCTGGCGCTGTGCACGCTGTCGGTCGC
Source organism: Vicinamibacterales bacterium (assembly GCA_030745255.1). Classification (GTDB taxonomy): domain Bacteria; phylum Acidobacteriota; class Vicinamibacteria; order Vicinamibacterales; family UBA8438; genus NP936. The sequence goes on along the minus strand of JASLOY010000111.1, from coordinate 2,115 downwards.
GGCCCAGCCCGTCTTCCGGAGTAGTGTGGATCTGGTCCACTTTGGCGTCACCGTGGAGGACGGAGACGGACAGTTAGTGTTGGGGCTGACCCGCGAGGACTTCGTGATCGAGGAAGAGGGGCGCGAGCAGGGCATCATGTACTTCTCGCAAGGGCTCGATAGCGATCTCGAGACCATGCCGTTCCATCTCGGCGTGCTCTTCGATACCAGCGGCAGCATGGACCGCGATGTCGATTTCGCGAAGACAGCCGCCATCAAGTTCCTGCGGGGTCTCGATCTCGCGCAGGACATGACCCTGGTCGATTTCGATACCCAGGTGCGGGTGAGCCGGTACGACCGGCCTGACTTCCCGCGGCTCGTCGAGCGGCTCCGGATGCAGGAGGCCGGCGGTATGACGGCGCTCTACGATGCGCTGGGCGTCTATCTCGACGGTGCGTTCGACCAGGATGGGCGCAAGGTCCTGCTCCTCTACACCGATGGGAGCGACACGCGGAGCCGGCTCCGGCGAGACGAGCTGCTCGATCTGTTGCGTGCCTCCGACGTGACGGTCTATGCGATCGGCTTCCAGACCCAGACCCGCGGCGTCGCACGGATCCAGGAACGGATGCGGTTGGAGGAGATCGTCGCACTCACCGGAGGGCAGTCTTACTTTCCGGACTCGGTGGCCGAGCTCGACGAGATCTACGGACAGATTCGGGAGGAACTGTCGGCCCGGTATTCTGTGGGCTATGTGTCCACCGACCCGACTGCCGACGGAGCCTGGCGCCGGGTGACAGTGAGACTGGCCGACGACTCGCGTCCCGGGCTCGGAGACGTCCACATCCGCGCCCGCGAAGGCTACTTCGCGCGCTACGCTGAGACCGAGCCGAGAGACCGCTGAGCGGCTCGCCCGCCGGCCCTAGCCGAGGGCCCTGATGCTGGTGCCTGCGGGATTCTTCATCTGACTTTTGAATTCCGTGCGTGGCCGCGCTGGCTGGCGCGGCCAAGACCATGCCCTCCACCTACGACCGATTCAACCTCGTCACCGAGTTCGAGCTGCAGGGCGACCAGGCGCGGGCCGTCGAGGAGCTGACCGACGGGCTGCTCCGGGGCGATGCGCAGCAGGTGTTGCTCGGCGTGACCGGTTCCGGCAAGACGTTCACGATCGCGAAGGTCGTGGCTCAAGTGAATCGGCCGACCCTCGTCATGGTCCACAACAAGACGCTGGCGGCACAGCTATTCCTCGAGTTTCGCCGCTTCTTTCCCCACAACGCGGTCGAATATTTCGTCAGCTACTACGATTATTACCAGCCCGAAGCCTACGTTCCCGCCACCGACTCGTATATCGAGAAGGAAGCGACTATCAACGACGAGATCGACCGCATGCGGCTGTCCGCGACGCGCGCGCTCTTCGAGCGCCGCGACGTCGTCATCGTGGCTAGCGTCTCCTGCATCTACGGGCTGGGTTCGCCTGAGGCGTACTACGGCCTGTTGCTGCCACTCGAACGGGGCCAGCGTGCCGAACGGGAGTGGATTCTCCGCAAGTTGGTTGAGATTCAATACGAACGGAACGACCACGAGTTCGACCGGGGCACATTCCGCGTTCGGGGAGACATCGTCGAGGTGTATCCGTCCTACGAGAACGTGGCCCTTCGAATCGAGCTCTTTGGCGACGAGGTGGACGAGCTCGTCAGCTTCGACCCGGTCACGGGACGCACCCTGCGGCGGCACGACAAGGTGGCCGTGTATCCGAGGTCTCACTTCGTCACTCCCCGCTCGCGCACCCTGGCGGCGGTGGAGACGATCAAAGCCGAGCTGGTCGAGCGCCGCGCCGAGCTGGAGTCGATGGGCAAGGTGCTCGAGGCGCAGCGGCTCCACCAACGGACGATGTTCGACATCGAGATGATGCGCGAGATCGGCTACTGCCACGGTGTTGAGAACTACGCGCGGCATCTTTCTGGCCGGGCGGCGGGTGAGCCGCCGCCGACGTTGCTGGACTATCTGCCCCCGGACGCCCTGACGATCGTCGACGAGAGCCACCAGACCGTGCCGCAGGTGCGAGGCATGTACGCGGGCGACCGTGCCCGCAAGCAGACGCTGGTCGATCACGGCTTCCGACTCCCCAGTGCGCTCGAC
>JASLOY010000110.1 GCA_030745255.1 Vicinamibacterales bacterium | reverse complement strand
TTCCGGGCGACGGTCCAGACCGGACAGGTGATATTCGAGCGGCAGGTCCTCTTCGGAGAGCGAGGTCTTGTCGGTGACCGCCGCGAGACGCTCGATCAGGTTCTCGAGCTCGCGAACGTTACCCGGCCATCGTTGGTCCATCAGGATCTTGAGGGCGGAGTCGGAGACGTCCCGGATCTGCTTTCTAAACCGCGTGTTGTATCGCTTGAGAAAGAGTTCTACCAGCTCGGGAATATCCTCGACGTGCTCGCGCAGCGGCGCCATCTTGAACGGTATGACGTTGATGCGATAGTACAGGTCGTCGCGGAACTTGCCTTCCCTGACCGCTCGCTCGAGATCGACGTTGGTCGCCACCACCAGCCGGAAGTCGGTCTTGATCGGCTTTGTGCCGCCCACTCGTTCGATCTCGCCTTCCTGAATGGCGCGGAGCAGCTTGGCCTGCAGATCGAGCCCGAGGTCGGCGATCTCATCCAGAAAGAGCGTCCCGCCGGCTGCCAGCTCGAACTTGCCGAGCTGCTGTCTCAAGGCGCCGGTGAAGGCGCCCCGTTCGTGGCCGAACAGGGTGCTTTCGACCAGATCTCTGGGCACTGCCGCCAGGTTGACGGCGATGAACGGCGCCTCACCGCGGCCTGACTCCCGGTGGAGGAGACGGGCCAAGAGCTCCTTGCCGGTGCCGCTCTCCCCCTGAATCAACACGGTGGCCGGCAGACGGGCCACTTTCTGCGCCAGATCGACGATCTCGCGCATCGCCCGGCTTGGTCCGAGCACGAACTCCCTGTCCCCCTGCTCGGCGACCTGGGCGTTCAGCGTGATGAGCTGTCGGCTCAAGTCCTGGCGTTCAAGGGCGTTCCGGACGAGCGACCGCAGGCTGTCGTAGTCGAATTCCTTGGTGATGTAGTGGTAGGCGCCCTGCTTCATCGCGGTCACCGCCACTTCCACCTCGCTCAGCGCCGACACCATAATCACCTCGACCAGGTTGTAGTTCTCCCGGACGATGCCGAGAAGCTCCAGACCGTTCATGCCGGGCAACCGGACGTCGAGGAGCATCAGGTCGATCTCCTCCCGCTTGAGGACGGCGAGCCCCTCCTCACCGGTCGCCGCCGTCAGAACGAGGTAGTCGCGCTTCAGGATTGCCGTCAGCGTGTCTCTCATCCCTTCGTCGTCATCGACGATGAGAACCGTTTTGGGCTGTGAGCTCATAGGCTTACGAGCGAGCTCGCATTGTAGGTTGGGGTCTGGGCTGAAGCAAGGCGGGTCGACATGAACCGTCTCCGCTGTCTGCCCGTGAACGCCATGGAAGCCATAACTCCTTTTATTGTATTATCTTAGAAGACGATTACGGCTTCGCGTTTCTAGCTCTGCCGTCTTGACACTCCAGGGACCGTCCGCTTAAGGTAGCGCCCCATGCCAACCGACGTGCTGATGCCCCAGATGGGCGAGTCCATCGCCGAAGGCACAATCGTACGCTGGATCAAGAAGGTCGGTGAGACGGTTGACCGTGATGAGCCTCTCTTCGAAATCTCGACCGACAAGGTTGATGCCGAGGTTCCATCGCCGGTAGCCGGCGTGCTGGCCCAGATCCGTGCCGACGTGGGGGAGACGGTGCCTGTCAGCTCGGTTGTGGCGGTAATCGGCGGTGCGGATGAGACGGTGGTGCCGGACTCTGGGTCGGCTGGGGCCGCCCGGCTCGAACCGGACGGCGTTGCCGACCTTACTCCAGGCGGCCGGGCTCGCGAGATGGCGTCGGACACGACCACGCCCCGCAAACTGTCCCCCGTGGTGCGGAGGCTCGCGGCCGAGCATGGCGTCGACCTGAGCGCGATCGTGGGGACCGGCGACGGCGGTCGTGTCACGAAGGCCGATGTGTTGGCTCATGTCGAAGGTCGCGGCGAATCGAGCATCGCCTCGTCCGTGCTGCCACAGGCAGCGGTGACCGCCAGCCCCGTCGGACGGGTCGAGCCGATGAGCGTGATGCGGCGACGTATCGCCGAAAACATGCTGCTGAGCCGGCGGACATCGGCGCACGTCCACACGGTGTTCGAGGTCGACTGCTCAGTGGTCGCCGAGCTCAGGGCGGCTCGGAAGCCGCCGCAGCAGGTTCCGGGGTATCTGTCCTACATCACCAAAGCCGTAGCCGACGCGCTGGTCGAGATGCCTGTCATCAACGCCTCGGTCGACGGCGACAAAGTCGTTCACCACGAGCAGGTCAACGTCGGCATCGCCGTGGCGCTGGACTGGGGCCTCATCGTGCCGGTCGTCAAGCAGGCCGACCGCCTGAGCGTCGACGACATCGACATGGCCATCAACGACCTCGCGACACGGGCCAGGTCCAAGAAACTGACTCCCGAGGAGGTCGACGGCGGCACCTTCACCATCACGAATCCCGGTGGCCATGGCTCGGTCTTTGGGATGCCGATCATCAACCAGCCTCAGTCTGCGATCCTGTGTGTCGGCGCGATCGAAAAGCGGCCCGTGGTCGTGGACGATGCCGTTGTCGCGCGTCTGATGGCCTTCTTGACCCTCGGGTTCGATCACAGACTGATCGACGGAGCCATCGCCGATCTGTTCCTGGCTCGGGTCAAGGACACGCTGGAGAGATTCCCATAGGAGACAGGAGATAGGGGCAGGAGAAGCCTGAGGTTTCCCTCCGGCTGTTCTGGTCGCCTCAATCACGTGAAGGTCGCCGAAGGGCGCGGAGCTGTAGCGCATGTTGTGACGGAACAGCCGGGGCTGGAGGTGCGTTCGCTCGGCGTGGTGCCGTACGGGATCGCACACGAGACGCAGCGCGAGCTGGTGACGGTGCGGCAGTCGGGGAACATCAGCGATCAGCTCCTGCTGCTCGAGCATCCCCCGGTCATCACGGTCGGTGTGAGTGGCCGCAGCCACCGGGACCATGTGCTGGCGTCGCCAGCCGAGCTGCGTGACCTGGGTATTGAGGTCGTCAACGTGCCCCGAGGGGGTGATGTCACCTATCACGGACCAGGTCAGCTCGTGGGCTATCCGATTATCGACCTGAAGCCGGACCGGTGCGACGTGCACCGTTATGTCAGGGATCTCGAGGAGGTCGTCATCCGGACTGTGGCAGCGTTTGGCGTCGCGGCCGGGCGGGTTGCCGGTTTCACGGGTGTCTGGGTCGGCGACGACAAACTGGCGGCCATCGGCGTGCGTCTCTCACGTTGGGTCACCAGTCACGGGTTCGCCCTCAACGTTGCGTCAGATCTGGACCAATTTCGCCTCATCGTGCCGTGTGGGTTGCCTGGGCGAGGTGTCACCTCGCTCGAGCGCCTTACCGGATCGGTTCCACCCAGAGCAGAGATCGAGGCGGTGGCGGCCGACGAATTTGCCAGGATCTTCGGCCGACGGATCCTGTGTCCACCCACTGAAGAGAGCCGGTAGTTGGCTGCCAAGTCAGCCCGACGGCTCATTCGCCTTCACGATCAGGTCGCACACTTCTCGCACGGCACCTCGACCACCGGGCCGCTCGGTCGTGTAGCGGGCCGTCGCCAGCACCTCCGGGTAAGCGTCGGCGACGCAGATCGGCACCCCGACGTTGCGCAGACAGTCCAGATCGTTGATGTCATTGCCGACATAGGCAACCGTAGCCGGATCGAGTCTCCGCTCGCCCAGTATCCCGTGGAGGGCCTCCCACTTTGTGTCGCCCAGGCCCTGCACACACTCGAGCCGTAGCTTGGCGGCCCGCGCCGATACCACCGGGTTGGTCTCGGTGGAAAGGACCAAACACCCGACACCGACACGTGGCAGCTGTTCCAGCCCCAGCCCGTCGGCCCGGGAGCAGAAGACCGACTCGCGTCCGTCCTCGCCGACGAGCACGCGGTTGTCGGTGAACACCCCATCGAAATCGAACACCACGAAGGAAACCGTTATCAGGTGCTCGGCGCTCAGCTGCTTGGCCACGATGTCTGTCCGGTTCTTGGTAAGTCCGCGCGTTCAGTCGCGATGCTCGTATGGGGGGTGAATCTACCGGATCGCCACAGGCGCGTCCAGTCGGGCTGCTAGGCGCTTCGGCGTCCCTCTTCTGTCCGCCCCGGGAATAAGACTCGTCTCGGTCGTGTTCTGGTGAGTAGGAAGGGGAGGACACACGATGCGGGACAACACGAGCGACCGGCAACTGGTGGAGCGGCTCAGAAAGGGCGACGACACGGCGATGCCCGAGCTGCACGACCTGTATGGGTCGAGGATCTACCAGCTGGCGTTTCGGTACATGAAGAATCGTGAAGACGCTGAGGAGATTACGCAGGACGTGCTGATGCGTGTGTTTCGCAAGATCGATGCTTTTCGCGGAGACGCGGCCCTGTCGTCCTGGATCTACCGGATTACCTTCAACACGGCGATGTCGCGTTTACGCAGTCTCAAGCACCGCCGTCCGGCCGAGGTGCCGCAGGAGACGGAGTCCCGGGCCGACACGACCGAGACGACTGCGTCGCGTGAGGTGGCCGACTGGTCCGATCTGGCCGACGACCAGTTGCTGCGAAGCGAGATGCGGACGCGTCTGGTGTCGGCGCTCTCCGGGTTGCCGGACATTTATCGGGCCGCCGTGCTGTTGCGGGATGTTCAGGGGCTTTCGACCGAGGAGGCCAGCGCAGTGCTCGGAGTCAAGACGCAGACGTTGAAGTCTCGCTTGCATCGCGGTCGGTTGATTCTTCGGGGGCGGCTCGCCGACTTCGCCGACGGGCTGGCGATGCGCTCAGTCGCCTGACTAGGTGGCCCCAGTCATAAATACGGTCGCATTCGGCCGCCGATGCATCCCACCAAGGGCGGCGCTGGGCTTCTGCTCAGCGGGGTCGAATACCGCCGGTATGCTCCCTCCTCGCGCCTACAGCGAGCCGAGCGCGGTATCCGCCGACCGGGCCCTCGGTGCGTGACCGTACTTATGACCGGGACCACTTAGGCCTGACTGCTAGCGAGGCTGCGCCTCAAACCGACGAGTGCACGCGGAGCGCAGCCCGCTAGGCGGGGGCTAGACATCTTCGGTGAGCGTCGACAACTTTCTTCGAACTTGACGATCTCACCCTTATGAGATGCCTAGGCTGTCGGCCTGGAGCGGGGCGGTCGCCGTCTACTCGGTCCCGGGCCCCGCGGGGTCTGGCGTCGATTTCAGCAAGGTCGTTTCCCCGTTGCTCGCCGCCTGGCGCTTGCGTCTTGCTTTGTTCTGATACATCCGTCGGTCAGCGGCGGCGAGCAGGGATTCATACGACTGCCCGTCTGCCGGATACAGGGCCACACCGGCGCTGATACTCAGCGGCTGCCTGGTCCCCTGTTCCGATTGGACACCCCGTTCGAACACCGACCGTTGCAGCTCGTCGAGCTTGCGGCCAGCTTCCTCTGCGCCGCACTCCGACAGAACCACAATGAACTCGTCGCCGGCGTAGCGCGCGCAGGTGTCATACGGCCGAATGGCGGCACGCAAGGTAGAGGCCACATCGCACAGGGCCACGTCTCCGACGTGGTGACCGTAGCGGTCGTTGACCAGCTTGAAGTCGTCCAGATCGAGCAGGATGAGCGCCAGCGGGACTCGGAGTCGTTCGGCGCGCGCCAGCTCCCGTCTTAGGTGCACGATCAGGAACCGAGTGTTGGGTAGCGAGGTCAACGCATCGGTCAACGACGCTTCCTTGGTCTGGTCGAACCGCAGTGAGTTGGCTACTGCCGTCGCAAGCTGCTCGATGACGAGACCCAAGAGCCGCCGGTGCTCGACGGTATAGAACCCTGGTTGCGTGTGATACAGCGCCAACGCGCCGAGGAGCCGCTCGTCGACCTCCATCGGATAGACCAGCGCGGACGGCAGGTCGGGCGTCCCCGGGTCGGTGAGCCCCGCCGCCTTTGTATCAGCGTCCGGTGAACCGGTCACGAGTGGACGGCGATGCTGCGCGACCCATGCCGCGAGCCCCTGCTCATCGCGCAGGCTGTGACTCATCCTCGCGGCCTCGCCGGCGCCGGTGGCGAACCGGCACCGTAGCGTGTCCCCGTCATCGGTTTTGAGAAAGAGAGCGCAGCAGGAAAAGGGCACCAAGGGTTGTAGCCGACCGCAGACCAGTCTCGTGGTGTCGATGAGGTCGAGACTGGCACCCATCGACCGGGCAATGTCGTAGAGGTGGTGTAGTTCGCGGTTCGCCTGGGTAATCTGGCCGTAGGCGTTCGCCGGTGTCGTGTCGTTTCGGCGCTCAACTGCGTCGGCCGGGCCATCGACGTCACGCGTTGCCAGCTCCTCGGACAGTGCCGGCAGCACATCGAGGAACGTGGCGACCAGTTCCGGGTCGAAGGCTCGGCCTGCTTCCTTCCGCAGCAGCGTTCGTGCCGAATCCGTCTCCAGGGCGTTGTGATACGGTCGGGCGGTCGTTAGCGCCTCGAAGTACTCGACCAGCCCGACGATGCGAGCGCCCAGTGGGATGTCGGTGCCGCGCAGACCCTCCGGGTACCCGGCACCATCCCACCGCTCGTGGTGACTCCGCACCACGGCCGACAGCGGAAACGTGTCGTCGAGATCGCGCACGAGCTCGGCACCCACCACGGGGTGGGTCTTGATCGCTGCCATCTCCTCGGACGTCAGCGTTTCGGACCGCGACAGCACGTGCACCGGCACCGCAAGTTTGCCGATGTCACGGACCAGTGCCGCCAACCGGATGCTCTCGATGTCGGCCACGGGCAGATCCGCCGCGCGAGCCAGGCCCGCCGCATAGATCTGCATCCGTGTCGCATGGTCCGGCGTCCGGCCGTCGCGAGCGTCTATCGCTCGGACCACCACTTCGATGCCGGTTCGATCCCAGGCGTCGGCCGAACGCCGCTGGGCAGGACCCGGGAGGCTGGCGGGTCGTCGCGCGACGCTCCACGCACCGACCGCGAGGGCGGCGGCCAGCAGGCCGGCAGCCACCGACGCCGGCGTCGTCATCCCGGCTAGCACGATCAGGCTGGCGAGGAGCACGATCGCGACGAGCAGCTTGGACCGCGACCAGTTTCCCATCAGCTACCCGGTGCTGGAGTGTTCGGCTGGGGTCAGTTTGGGTCCGGACTGGCGGGGCTGCAGATCGTATTCCCCGATCTTGCGATAGAGCGTGCCCCGACTGATCTCGAGAATCTTGGCCGCCTGCTGCTTGTTCCAGGCGACTTCCTCCAGGACACGTTGGACGTGAACGCGCTCAGCCTCGCGCAACGACAAGAGCGGTTCGGGCGGCTTCTCGACCGGCTCGGTGGGATGCAGGAACTGCACGTCATCGGCACGGATCACGTCGCCGGGCGCGGAGACCGCAGCGCGCGAGATGGTGCTCTCGAGCTCGCGAATGTTGCCCGGCCAGTGGTAAGCGCGCAGCAGATCGAGCGCTCCCTAGTCGATGGTCTTGCTATCGGCCGCAAGCCCGTTTGCGTCGCAATATCGGACGAGCAGTCGGTGCGCCAGCAGCGGAATGTCGGACGCCCGCTCGCGCAGCGTTGGTAGCCGGATCGAGAAGGCGTTGACCCGGTAATACAGGTCCTCGCGAAACCGCCCATCCTGGACGAACTGGTCGAGCGGCCGGTTGGTGGCCGAGATCAACCGGAAGTTCACGTCGATACTATCGTGCCCACCCAGTCGTTCGACCTGCCGGTCCTCCAGGACCCGAAGCAGTTTCGCCTGCGCCATGGCCGAGAGGTCGCCGATCTCATCGAGAAAGAGCGTCCCGTTGTTTGCCAGCTCGATCCGGCCCTGTTTTCGCCCGTGCGCGCCGGTGAACGCTCCCTTCTCGTGTCCGAACATCTCCGATTCGAACAGCGTGTCGGGTAGCGCGGCGCAATTGACGGCTTGAAACCGACCTGAGCCCCGTTGACTGAGCTCGTGGATCATCCGCGCGACGACCTCCTTGCCCGAGCCGGTCGGTCCGAGCATCAAGACAGAGATGTCCGACTTGGCCGCCGTGCGGATCCACTCGAAGACGACCAGCATCTTCTCGTCGTGACCGATCATTTCGCGAAAGCGCTGCACCGCCGGGGAGCGCTCCTCGGTGCTGACGGTCCGCTGTTGCGCTAGGAACCGATCGAGCAGGCGACAGGCCTCGGCGTCGCTGGGCCGGGTTGCTGTGTAGCGCAACGGTGTCCCTGGCGTCCGGCTGGCCACACCGAACACGACGAGCTCTCGCAGACAGTTCTCGACGTCCTGCTGCAGCCGGCTGAAGCGCTGCATGGCTCTTCGACGCCGAACGCCTTGCTGGTCGTGGCGTGGAGAAAGCGGACCAGGCCGGAACGCAGTGGCGACTGGACGAGCCGCGCAAAACGGGCTGGGAGGTCGGTCTCTTTGGGGTCGCTGGCCTGAGTGGTGCTCGCGCTCAAATCGCCTCCCGCCGTGTGTTCTCGCGGTCGGGGAGCGGTACCGCGCACACCTATTCCAGTTACCTTCCTCCTCATCGTCCGGTCCTGTCAAGAGTGAGGCGAAAGGGTGCTACACTCTCGCCGCACGGCCGAGCCGGCTCGGAACCGGCTCGGCCCCGTGCTCGCCGAGGCGCGCCGTGCCCCATCGCATACCAGGCCCGTCAGGGCCGCCCTCCGCCACTCGGCATCTCCACGGCCAACCGATTCGGTACTACCGGCCACGCGGCAGCGCCGACGTGCGGCGCTTGGTCGATGGGAGTTTCCAGGCCTTCAATGCCGGTCGTCTGTCCGAGGCGTGCCATGTCTTTGCAGACAAGATGCTGGACCCGGCGAACGACACCACGATTGGGCTCACCATCGCCGGCGCCTTGACGCCAGCTGGGCTCGGTGGGTGTGTCATCGAGCTGATGGAGCGCGGGCTTGTCGATTTCGTCATTAGCACCGGTGCCAACCTCTACCACGATTTGCACTACGCTCTGAACTTCACGCTGCACCGTGGCTCGCCATTCCTCGACGACGTCCAGCTGCATGAGGACGGTGTCATCCGGATCTACGATATTTTGTTTCCGGCCCAGGTGCTGCTCGAGACCGATGCCTACGTGCGCGATTTTCTCGCCAGGCAGACGTTCGACCAACCGATCTCCTCGGCGGCGCTCCACTATGCGCTCGGCCAGGATCTGATAAGCCGACAGCCCGGCTGCGAGGCGCACTCCGTCGTGGCGAGCGCGGCAGCCGCCGGCGTGCCGATCTACACATCGTCGCCTGGTGACAGCTCGATCGGAATGAACCTGGCGTTTCACGCGCTGCTCGGCGACGGTGGCTGCGCGATTGACTCGAACCGCGACGTCAACGAGGTGGCGGCGATT
>JASLOY010000010.1 GCA_030745255.1 Vicinamibacterales bacterium | reverse complement strand
AGTCTATTCATCGGCAACCTCACGACCATGGTCGACTTCGCCACCATCGTCTCGTTCTTGACCGGACCGCTCCTGGGCTACCTCAACTTGCGGGCGGTGACCTCCGACGAAATGCCGGTCGAGAACCGGCCGGGTCGAGCGATGCTGGCGCTGTCCTGGGTCGGGATCGTGCTGCTGGGCGGAACCGGACTCTTCTATCTGCAAAGCTTTCTCGGCTAAGTGGTCCCGGTCATAGATACGGTCACGCATCGAGGGCGTCGAGGTGCCCGCCCAGCAAGGCGCGAGGAGGATGCATACGCCGCCCTTGGTGGGATGCATCGGCGGCCGAATGCGACCGTACCTATGACCGTGGCCACTAAGACGCGAGATGTGACTGAAGCCCCTGGCTACTGGGCCGTCAGCTCGTCATACGCGTCCTGGATGCGCACCGGCGCCAGCGGCCAACCGAGGTCGTTCGTGTCGACGCGGGATGCGATGTTGTCGCGCGTTGCGCCAGCGTCGATCTGCGCGCGCACCCGGTCGAGCACGGTTTCGAGCTTGTTGCGGAACTCCCTGACGTCGTCTTTCGTCAGCACCGGCCCGTGTCCCGGTATCACCGTGTCGAAGTCCAGCTCGAGCACGCCGGTGAGCGTGGCCGGCCACTCGGCGGCGCTCCCGCCGTTGCCAAAGTCCCAGAACGGCGCCAGGGTGCTGCCGTCAAGACGGTCGCCGAAGATGAACAGATCGCCCGTATGGACGGTCCGGAGATCTGGAAAGTAGATGACCGCGTCGCCATTCGTGTGTCCCCGTCCGAAATGAATCGCCTGCGCTTCGGCGCCGCCCAGGTAGACGGCCGTTTCGTCGGCGAAGATGATGCGTGGCGCGCCCGGCTGGTTGTTGCGGACGATGTTCGCCCGCGCGTTCTTGTGCGCGATGACCTCGGCATCGGCCATGAAGTCGGCGTTGCTCCCGGCATGGTCGAAGTGGTGGTGGGTGTTGAGCACGTACTTGATCGGCTGGTTGGTCACGCTGCCCACCTGGTTCGTGATGAACTCGTGGCTGTAGACGAACTTGTCGTCGACGATGATGACCCCGTCGTCGGTGACCCGAACTGCCACGTTGCCGCCCGACTGCGCACCATCGAAGCCGGGGATCACATAGAGGCCGTCCTTGACCTGTTCGATCTGTAGTCGGGCCAGTTGCTCCGGTGACAGGGTGGGCGGCTGTCGCTGGCGACCGGCGACCACGAGAACGGTGCCAATCAGGATCAGGAGTGACAGCGAACCTATTCTCTTCAGATTACCCATCTCGTTGTGCTCCTTCTCACGTTGCGCAAGACGACACGAGTCGGCTTCCCGAGCGCGGCGCCCGCCTGGCCAGGCGCGACGAAGGAGCAGACTGGCGCTCTGTGACCGAGAAAGTCGCGCCGCCACACGGGATGCCCCGCTCGGGAAACCTAATTGTCAACGATGGCGACGCCCCACGGGCGTTCGCCGGCCGGTACGGTGGCGATGACGCTGAATGTGTCGGTGTCGACCACCGAGACGTCGTTCGACGGTCCGTTCGCCGTGTAGAGATAGCGTCCGTCCGTCGTCAGGCCGATGCCCCACGGACGGTCGCCAACTTCGACCGAACCGACCACCTCGTTGGTCGCCGTGTCGATGGCCATGATCAGCCGGCCGCGTCCAGTGGACACATACAGGCGTGAGCCGTCTGGCGACACCCGCGCGTCCATCGGCCGCACGCTTTCTCCGGTGAGCTCGATGGTGTTGATAACCTCGTGCGTGGCGGTGTCGACCACCGAGACGTTGCCGCCGTTTTCGGCGGTGACATAGGCCCGCGTGCTGTCCGGTGAGAAGGTCGATGCGCGGGGCCGGGCACCGACGTCGAACACCGTGATCACCTCGAGTGCGGCGGTGTCGACCACCGAGACCTGGCTGTCGTTCTCCGACGTGACATACACGAATCGCCCGTCCGGGCTCAGCGATACGCCTTCCGGCTCACCGCCGACCGGCAGCTCCCCGAGGATCTCTCCGGTTGCGATCTCCACGATACTCAGCAGCGCGGCGTCCTCGTTGGCAGCGAAGAGGCGCGCGCCGTCTGCACTCACGGCGAGCTGTTCGGGGTCGGTGCCGGCATCGAGCACCCGCACGACACGTTCTTCAGCCAGATCGACGATGCCGATCCCGTCGGCTGCGCGGTCCGGCGGGGGCAGACTGTCCTCGTCGACGCCGGGTGGCGCGGGCGGCGACCCGCTAAGCGCGACGAACAGCTGGTTTCCCTCCGGCCCGACCTTGATTCCGCGAGGTCGTTTGCCCAGCGGAATCGTGGCCAGCACGTCGTGTGTGCCACCGGCGATCACGGTCAAGTCTCCAGATCCCTCGTTGGTGACAAAGACCCGATAGGGTGGGGCGTGGGTCGAGGGCGCAGGATCGGCGACCGCCACGTCATCGGCCGGTTCGGGTCCGCCGCCGCAGGCGGCCAGTGCCACCAACGCGCCCACGAGCACGACAGAACAGCTCAGTCTCATGAAAGGTCTCCTCAAGACTCCGGTTGGGGTGCCTCGTCGGCGGTGGTGTCCGGTTCTTCCGTTGGAGAGCCGGCCGCGACCGCCTGGTTGGCCACCTCCATGACGATGCGGCTATAGGCGCCCGGGTCTGGCAGCGTCCCACCCTCGGCCAGAATCGCCTGGCCGTGGAGCAGCTCGGCGTAGGTCGCGAGCGCTGTCGACTTGCTGTCCGCGTCCTGCATCGCGCGGAGCCGCTCGATGAACGGGTGGTCCGGGTTGATCTCGAGTATGCGTTTGTTCTTCGGTGGTTCCTGTCCCATCTGGCGCATCATCGCCTCGAGCTGCGGGCTCATGTCGTCTTTGTCGCCAACCAGACAGGCGGGGCTGCTGGTCAGGCGGCCCGAGAGACGGACGTCCTTGATGTCATCTTGCAGATGCGTCCGCAGGGCCTGAAGCAGACCGTCGAATTTGGTGTCGTCGCTCGCATCTTTCGCTTTTTCCGGTTTCTGCTCGTCCTTCGCAAGATCGATCTCCCCCTGACTGACCGAGACGAACTGCTTGTCGTCGAAGGTCAGGCCGTGCTGCAGCCAGAACTCGTCGACCGGATCGGTGAAAAACAGGACCTCGATGCCCTTGCTTGTGAACGACTCGAGGTGGGGCGAGTTGCGGACTGCGTCGAGTGAGGCGCCGCCCAGATAATAAAGGGCCTTCTGTCCGTCCGTCATACGCTCCACGTAGTCGCTCAGCGAGGTCGATCCTTCGCCGCGACTCGATTCGCAGTGGACCAGGTGCAACAGCCGGTCGCGGAACTCATTGGGCGTGGCGAGGCCCTCTTTCAAGACTGCGCCGAACTCGGTCCAGACCGTGCGCATGGCGTCGGGTTTGTCTTTCTTCAGACGCTCGATCGCGTCCAGTGTCTTCTTGATCGCGAACGTCCGGATGGCCTTCACCTGCCGGTCGTGTTGGAGGATCTCCCGCGATACGTTGAGCGACAGGTCCTCGCAGTCGATGACGCCCTTCAGGAACCGCAGCCACTCGGGGAGCAGCGCCTTCCAGTCGTCCATGATGTGAACGCGTTTGACATAGAGCTGGACGCCTTTGGTGACCCGTTCGCGCTGATAGAGGTCGAACGGGGCCTTGGCCGGAATGAACAGGAGGATGCGGGCGTTGAAGGTGCCCTCCATGCCGGCGGAAATCGTGGAGACCGGGTCCTGCCAGTCGTGCGAAATATGGCGGTAGAACTCGTGATACTCGTCGTCGGACACCTCGCTACGCGATCGGGTCCAGATCGCCTTCATCGAGTTCAGCGTCTCGTCTTCTGTGACGGTCTTTGGGAGCACGCCTTTGACCGGCGCCCCGGTATTGTCGAGCACCGGCTCCTGTCGCTCGACCAGCATCCGAATCGGGTGGGCCACGAAGTCGGAGTGCTTCTTGACGATCTCCTTCAGCACGAAGGTGTCGGTGTAGTCCTTGAGCCCGTCTTCCTCGTCCACGGCCTTGAGGTGCAACAGCACCGTGGTGCCGGCCTGCGGTCGGTCCGCGTCATCCAGCGTGTAGCTGCCGTCCCCGCTCGACTCCCAGCGCGTCCCGGTGTCGGTGCCCGCCCGACGCGTGGTCAGGATGACCCGCTCGGCCGCCATGAAGGTGGAGTAGAACCCGACGCCGAACTGTCCGATCAGGTCGGCCGTGGCCGCGCCGCCGCCTTCACCGTCGCCCTTCTGCTTCTCTTTCAGGGCGGCGAGGAACTCGGCGCTACCGGAGCGGGCAATGGTGCCGATGTTGGTGACGACTTCCTCTCGGCTCATCCCGATGCCGTTGTCCGAGATGGCGAGTGTCCGGGCAGTCTTGTCGACCTCTAGCCGGATCTCGAGCTCGCCTTCCGGCAAGATGCCCGGCTCGGTCAGACCTTCCACCCGGAGTCGGTCGAGCGCGTCCGAACTATTCGAAACCAGCTCGCGCAGAAAGATGTCCTTTTGGGAATAGAGCGAGTGAACCATCAGGTTCAGCAGCTCTTGGACTTCGGCGGTAAAGGTGTGTTTTTCCATTTCTTAGGCTGGGCTGCGCGGCTTCCTCAGTCGGGGCTGCGCCCCGGACCCCAGGCGGACGCTTGTGGGGGCCAGAGCCCCGCGCCGCGCCCGCGAGCCGCGCACGTGCGCGGCTTCTTCAGTCGGGGCTACGCCCCGAACCCCACGCGTGCGCTACGCGGGGACCCCAACGCCACGCTCCGCACGCGCGAGGCGCGCATTATCGCGCGCCTTGGTCGTCGTTGTCACGTGTGTGCCGGATCGGGGGTGATCTCTCTCACGGCTGGGGAGCGTTGGCGGTCAGCGCTTCGCGCTCCCAAGGCGCAAGGTCGATCGGACGGCGGGTCCCGGCGGTTGGATCCGCACCGAGAGACTCGAGCAGTGTCACGATGCTCGGGTGTCGATTGAAGGTGTTCGGGTAGAACACGCCTTCGGCGATCGACAGCGCCGTCCATCCGGTGTTGTTCACTGCATCCAGGACGGCGCCCTTCTCGTGCAGAAACCGCACGATTTCTTCCGCGCCCCGGTGCACCGCGCCATGCAGCGCCGTGTCGCCGTTGGCATCGGTCGTGTTCACGTCGTTGCCGAGCTCCCAGGTCAGGGCGACAGCCTCCAGCGCCTCTTCGTTGGTGCCCGGGTTCTCGCCAATCTTCCAGATACCCACGCCCGCGGCGGCCATCATCGGGGTGGCGCCGTCCTCGGTGGTCAGGCTCGGGTCGGCGCCCATGTCGGCAAGCAACCGCATCATCGGCACATCGGCTGCCTTGGCTGCCAACAGGAAGGGAGTCGATCCGACTCGGTTCAGGATGTTGCGATTTCCGTCGCGCGGCTCCTTGGTCTGCGGGAGGTTCGGGTCGGCGCCATGCTCGATCAGGATTCGAACCATGTCGAGGCCGTCCAGCCGGCCAAGTGGGACCGGAAACGGCGGGTTTCGCCCCAGGTTGGGTCGTCTGGTCCAGACCACCTGGTGCAGCGCCGTCCACCCCTGGCCGTTTGCATCCGGGTCGGCACCGGCCTCGAGTAGACGGGCCGCAGCCTCGTACTGGGCGTTGTAGGTGGCGAGCCCCAGGGCGCTCGTGCCGTTGGGCAGCGTGTCGTCGGGGTCTGCTCCCGCGTCCAGCAGTGTTCCGAGGGTTTCGACGTTGCCTTCTCGTGCCGCGAACAGCAGTGGTGCGAAGCCGCCATCGGAGACCGCGTGCAGGTCGGCGCCGCCGGCGATCAACGCGGCGACCGCCGCCGCGTTGTCTTGTGAGGCCGCCCACATCAGTGCCGTCTGCCCCCGCCACCCTTCGACGGCATCGATCTCCGCGCCATGGTCGAGCAGAAGCCGTATCGCCGCAACGACGCCGGCTCGCGCGGTCGTCATGAGTGGCGTTTCGCCCTCGCCGGTCGTATGGTTCGGGTCGGCGCCTGCCTCCAGCAATATCCGGATCATCTCGGCGCTGCCATTCGTAGCGGCCAGCGACAATGGCGCGACGCCGTAGCGCGTGGTCGTTCCGACATCGGCGCCGGCGCCGAGCAGCATCGTCGCGGTCGGCCCGTCGTCGAGATGTGCTGCCCAGTGCAGCGCCGTCGTGCCGTCCACCTCGGCCACATTCACGTCGGCGCTCAAGCCAATCAGCGCCCGGACCGTCTCCGCGTCTCCCGCCTTCACCGCGTCGATCAACGGAGAGGTCGGCGGTTGCGCGCTTGCAAGCGCACCGGGAACGATCACCGCCGCAAGCGCCAGCAACAGCGAGCGGGTGTGTCTGCGCGCCATGGCTCTAGACATTCAGCGGCTCGAGGCTCAGGCGTCCCGTGGCGTCTCCGAACTGTTCGGCGTGAACGACGCCGGCTTTGTCGAGCATCGCCAGCAGCAGGTTCGTCATTGGCGTGTCGGTCGGGTAGCGGACGTGCCGCCCGCCCTTGAGTTGCCCCGCCCCTCCACCGGCGAGAATCAGCGGCAGGTCGATATGCGAGTGCTGGTCGCCGTCGCTGATGCCGCCACCATAGAGAATCAGC
Organism: Vicinamibacterales bacterium; assembly: GCA_030745255.1. Taxonomy (GTDB): domain Bacteria; phylum Acidobacteriota; class Vicinamibacteria; order Vicinamibacterales; family UBA8438; genus NP936. Next base: position 12,737 of record JASLOY010000010.1, on the reverse strand, counting down.
GACTGATCGAGCAGCGAGCCGTCGCCGTCAGGGGTCGACTGCAACTGCTTGAGGAACCCGGCAAGCAGATCCACATGATAGGTGTTGATCTTCGCGTACTGTTCGAGCTTGCCCGGGTCCATCTGGTGGTGCGACGTGGCGTGGTGAGCGTCCGGCACACCGATCTCCGGGTAGCTCTGGGCGGTCTGTTCCCGCCCAATCAGGTAGGTGAACACTCGCGTGATGTCCGCCTGGAAGGCCAGCGCCTGAAGGTCGAACATGAGCCGAGCATGCTCGTCGAACGATTCGGGAATGCCGACCGGGCGGGCCAGGTTCTCCGGCAATTCGGCCTCATCGGCCTGCGCCTCGACGCGTTGAATCCGCCGTTCGATCTCGCGGACCGCATCGAGATACTGGCTGACCCGGACGCGGTCCCCGGCGCCGAGCTTGCGCTCGAGTCGGGTCATGTCGTCTCGGACGGCGTCGAGGATGCTCCGGTCCTCACGCAGGCGCGCCAGCCGTTCGGTGGTGGTGCCACCCTCGCCGAACAGCCGCTCGAAGACGACCCGCGGATTGTGCTCCATCGGCAACGGCGTGGTGGGGCTGCGCCAGGAGATCGTGTTCGTGTAGACGCAGCTGTAGCCGTTGTCGCAGTTGCCGACGACGTAGCTGTTCTCGATTGAAATCTCGAGTGACGGCAGCGGCGTCCCCTGGCCCAGCGCGCGGGCGGCAATCTGGTCGGCCGTCGTGCCGGCCCGGACGTCGGCGCCCTCCGTGCGTTTTGGGTGGACGCCGTTCAACCACACGCCACTGGCGCGCGAGTGCTCCCCGTTGCCGTCGCCCCAGGCTTCGGCCTGCCGATGCGCGAGACCGGTCGGGATGACCACGTGCTCCTGGACCGGTGCCAGCGGGCTCAGGATCGGCGACAGCTCGAGGGCGCCGTCAGTCGACGGCGTCCACTTCAGCATGTTGGCCCCGTTCGGGATGTAGACGAAGCCGAGCCGTTTCGTCGGGCTGGCCGCGGTCTGAGCCAGCGCCGATGCGGCCGGGACCATCGCGTCGAGCAGCGGCAGCGCCAGTGTGGCGCCGATGCCGCGGAGGAAGGTGCGACGGGGCAGTGCCATCTTGGTGATGATCATGACTGCGTACTCCTCACAGCGTAGTCCTCATCCGAAACGGAGTGCTCTTGACGACGCCCAGGATGAGCGTTGTCAGGCGATAGTCGTCGTCGGCGGCCGCTCGCGTGATGGCACGCACGGCCGGCGCGTCGTAGTACTCCACGCCGCGGCCAATCGCATAGGTCACCAGTTTCTGGGTCAGGGTCGTGACGAATCGGTCAGGGTGAGCCAGCAGGGCCGCGCGCAGCCCCTCGGGGCCCTCGAAAGTCGTGCCGTCCGGGAGGACGCCGGTCAGATCCATCGGCGTTTTGGTCTGGTCGGGCGTGCGCCAGCGACCGATGGCGTCGAACGGCTCGAGCGCCAGTCCCATCGGGTCCATCACCCGGTGGCAGCTCGCACACACCGGGTTGGCGCGATGTTGCTCCATCGCTTCGCGCATGGTGAGCTGCTTGCCGGTGGTCGTTTCCTCGAGCGCCGGCACGTTCGGCGGTGGTGGCGGTGGCGGGTTGCCGAGTATGTTCTCGAGCACCCACTTACCACGCACGACCGGTGACGTGCGATTGGCGTGCGAGGTCACCGTCAGGATGCTGCCGTGGCCCAGGAGCCCGGCGCGGGCGGGGTCGTCGAGCGACACGCGCCGGAAGTGGCTGCCGCGCACGTTGGGGATGCCGTAATGGCGAGCCAGACGCTCGTTGATGAACGTGTAGTCGGCCGACAGCAGCTCGACCACGCTGCGGTTCTCGCGGAGGATGCTCTCGAAAAGCAGCTCCGTCTCTCGCCGGAACCCCTGGCGCAGGTCCTCTCCGAAGTCCGGAAACTGGTCTTCATCAGGCTGCACCGCCGCGGCATTTCTCAGGCTGAGCCATTGCCCGGCGAAGTTGGTGACAAGCGCAGCGGCACGTGGGTCGGCCAGCAGGCGACGCGTCTGGGCCTCGAGCACCGCCGGATTCTTCAGCTCGCCGCGAATCGCGACGTCGAGCAGCTCGTCGTCGGGGATGCTGCTCCATACAAAGAAAGAGAGTCGCGAGGCGAGCTCCAGGTCGCTCAGGGCATACGGGGTGCCAGGGGCCACGCCCTCGGGATCCTCCTCGATGCGAAACAGAAATTCCGGACTGACCAGCAGCCGGCGGAGCGCGAGCTCGATGCCACCGTCGAAACCGCCGGCAGCCGCCCCCTGCTCGTAAAAGGTCATCAACCGCTGCACGTCGTCGTCGGCAACCGGGCGACGAAAGGCGCGGCGAGCCAGGGTCGAAAGGATGTTGGTCGCACAGACCGTGGCCGCGATATCGTCGCCCGAAGGGGGCTGGCAGATGAAGAGGCGCGCGCGGCTGGGCGTGTCGACGGCCGGTCGCGAACCGCTTGACTCGTATGGACCGGTGATCGTAACGCGCTCGACGTAGGGTTGGAAGCGGGAGTCGCCGCCCGAGCCCTCGCCGGTGAACGGCCGCAGGTAGAGCTTCCGGGTCCGCTCTTGCTCGGCGGCGGTCTTCTTGAGAAACGTGACGCCGACCTGATGAGGACCGGCGCTCACGCGCAGCCGCACGTCCCGGGCGTCGGCCTCGTTGGCGTACTCGCCACGACGCTCGCCGGGCTCGAGCGCCCGCCCCACCGAAAGCAGCTCGACGCGTTCACCGTCGAGGGTGATCTCGAGCTGGTGCGCCTCGATGAAGAGCGGGCCGTCGGGGACGACCGAGATGACATACTCGGCGTCCTCCGGGAAGTTGAAATCGAGCAGCGTGCCGCCGCGTGTGCCGAACGGCAGACCCGCAATGTGGGCGTCCTGTCCCAGGTCGGACGCGATGCGGAAGGTTTCAGCGATCGGGGAGGGCACCGGGGACCCGACCGCCAGGCGGCTGATCTTCCGGGCGGCCGCCAGATAGCGCTCCATCAACGTTGGGGACACCCCGAGCACACCGGCGATGTTGTCGAAACCGTAGCTGGTGTCGTCGGCCGGCAGCAGATCGGTGACGTCGACGTCGAGTCCGAGCAGGTCTCTGACGACATTGCGATACTCGGTGCGGCTGAGCCGGTGCAGCGCTTCTGTCCGGCCGGGATTCAGGTTGGCTGCCGCGGCCCGGTCGAGCTCGGCTTCGAGCCAGAATCGGATCCCGTCGTAGGCGGGCCGGTCGGGTCGCGGTCGGGGTTGCGGCGGCATGGCCCCGGCCCGCAACTTCTGGACCACCTTTTCCCAGAGCTCCGCGTTGCCCGCGATATCGCCGAGGTCGATGCCTTCAAGCGTAAGGCCGCCAGTTTCGAGCCGATCGTTGTGGCAGCTCACGCAATATTGATCGAGCACGGCGCGCTGCTGCGACGCTGGGGTAGCGCCTCCGGCGGCAGGCTGCCGGGTGGCCGCCAGCGTCGCCGGACCCACAGCGCCGGACACGAGTGCCAGACACGCCGCTACCACGTAGACCCGGTACTTGAGCATCGACCGCTGTCCCTTCAGCGAAGCTATCTGGCAATGCAGCTATCCGCAGGGTATTTTGGGGCCTCCGAGAGTGGCTGTCAATCGTCCTCTCCGGAGGTGACGGGATGTCGTCTGCCCCTGGCGGAGCCGCTGATTTCTTGACACGAACGCCGCGACCCGGTAGTTATGCACTGCAAACGGCACCAAATCCTGATGCGCGCGCAGGTGTGCGGTTCGATGTGAGAAGGAGGGAAACAGCATGATTCGACTTTCGCTCATCGCGGGCGGTCTGGTGCTGGCGCTGTCGGCTCCCTCCAACGCACTGGCCCAGTGGGCGCAGTTCCGGGGTGCGAACGCGGGCGATGTCGCTGACGATCCCTCCTTGCCCGATAGCTGGAGCGAGACCGAAAACGTCGTCTGGGATATCGACATTCCGGGGTTGAGCTGGAGCTCGCCGGTGGTCTGGGAAGACACCATTTTCATCACGTCGGCCATCAGCGACGGCGACGAGCCAGACCCGATACCGGGCCTGTATGACCCGGGTGACGACAATGGAGCGACGCGTTCGTCACAGGTCCACCGTTGGGTCGTCTACAACATCGATTTTGATACCGGCGCGATCCGATGGGAACGCGAGCTCCACAGCGCGGCGCCCGAGATTGCCCGGCACATCAAGAACAGCTTCGCGTCGGAGACGCCGGTGACCGATGGGCGCCGCGTGTACGCCTATTTTGGAACCGCCGGCGTCGTCGGGGCGCTGAATATGAGCGGCGAGACAGTCTGGAGGACCGAGCTGGGCGCTTACGAGACGACGCTGGGATTCGGCTCGGCGGCGTCGCCGACGTTGCATGGCGAGCGGCTGTATCTCGTGAACGACAACGTGGAGCAGTCGTTCATGGTGGCGATCGACAAGAACAGCGGTGAGGTAATCTGGCGGGTCGAGCGTCCCGAGCGTGGCCAGAACTGGGCGACGCCGTTTGTCTGGGAGAACGAGGTGCGCACCGAGGTCGTGACCTCGGGCACCCAGGGCGTCCGCTCGTACGACACCGACGGCAACCTGCTATGGGAGATTCACGGCATGTCGGGGTTGACAATCCCGACGCCGTTCGCCAAACACGGCCTGCTCTACATCAGTTCCGGGTATCCGGGCGGTGGACTGCGTCCCGTCTATGTCGTCAAGCCGGGCGCGTCCGGTGATATCTCGCTCTGGTCGCAGGAGGACATGCGCACCGGACTGTCATCTGGCTTTCCCGGCACCCGGGCATCGTCGGACGACGTGGCCTGGGCCTATCCGCTGCTCGGCACCTACAACACGTCGGCGCTGGTGTATGGCGGCTACTACTATACGCTGCTCGACCGGGGCTTCCTCGTTGCCCACGATGCGCGGACCGGCGAAGAGATCTATGGCCGGAAGCGGATCGAGATCGGCAATGGCTTCACGGCGTCGCCCTGGGCCTACAACGGCAAGATTTTCCTGCTGAGTGAGGACGGCGAGACCTTCGTCGTGAAGGCGGGGCCAGACTTCGAGATACTGCACAAGAACCCGTTGAACGAGATGACGCTGGCGACACCGGCCATCGTGCGGGGCAGTCTGATTATTCGCACGCAGTCCAAGCTTTACCGTATCGCGGAGGGGGGACAACCATGAGACCGCGCACACGCACCTGGTCGACCGTGGCGACCGGCGTTTTGTTGATCCTCGGGCTGGTCGGCGCCGTGGCCCCGACCGCCTTGGCGCAGCGGTTCACGCTCGAGGCGGTCGGCGCCATCCCCGGTCCGGTCGAGCATGTGCGGGCACAGGGCGACCTTGTATATGTCTCCCACCACACCAGCTTCGCCATTTGGGACGTCTCGAATCCGGCCGCGCCCCGGCGGATGGGCTCGACCGAGTTCCCCGAGGAGATCTGGGGCTTCCGCATCCGGGGCGACCGTGCCTACGTCGGGGCGAACTTCTTCGGCGTGGGCATTCTCGACGTCTCTGATCCGTCGGCGCCCGCCCTGCTCGCCTCGCACAAGACCTTGGGTCAGGCCAAGATCGGCGCGGTGTACGAGAACCGCGTGGTGCTGATCGACCACATGGAGGGCCTGGTGATGGTCGACATCTCCGACGAGCGGGCTCCGACCGGCGCCGGGTCATTTTTCCTCGACGGCTACGCTCGTGATGTCGTGACCTCCGGCAAGATGGCGTATGCGACCGATTCTCCGACAGGGCTCTACGTGTTCGACCTGTCGGCGCCAGGGGAGCCGCAGCCGGTCGGCATACTGCATGCTCCCGCGTCGCCCCGTTTCATCGAGGTGCAGCGCGAGGCGGGTGAGCCGTCCGGCATCCTGGCCGGAGCCGGTGGTGGGCAACTGCAGATCTACGACGCCACGAACCCCACGATGCCGGTCAAGGCGGCGAGCTACCAGACCCCGGGTCGTCCCGCGCGCGTAGCGATGGTCGGCTCGCTGGTCTATGTTGCCGACACGCAGGCCGGCGTGACGATTGTCGACATCTCGACCCCATCGGCGCCGACGGCGGCCGGCAGCTTCCAGACCGACGCCCCGGCGCGTGACATCGCCGCGACCGACACGCACGTCTTCGTCGTCGTCGGCGCCGGTGAACGTCAGGAAGGCGAGACCCGGGTCCAGATTCTCCGCAAAGCGTCGTAGGTGGGGACCTACCGGCCTGCCATCCTTCGTCCAAGCCGAATGGCATCCACGGTCTCATCACCCATCTGGAGCAGGAGGGCCCGGTAGCCTTGGTTCAGCCGGTCGAGCATGTTGGCCGGGTTCGCCGTCATCATGCTGGGTAATCCGACCCGGGCGGCGTGATGCCGGACGACGTCGGCCCCCGCCTCGCCGGCGTCGCGGTCGCCACCCAACGCGGCGGTCAAGCTGCCGATGCCGCAAGACAGCATGCTGTACCCAGGCGTGTCGGCGATCGCCTGGGCAGTCTCGAGCGCGTTCGGGTCTTCGATCATCAGCATCGCGATAATCCGGCCGTCCGGATTCGCAGGTGACCAGACATCGGCCTCGGCTTCTTCGAAGAAGCGTACGGCGATTCTTGCCTCCTCGGCGTTTCGGACGTGCGGCAGCACGATGCCGTCGGCGCCTCGGCCGAGCGCATCACGGACCCGTTCCCGGGCAGCCTGCTCGCCGTCTCGCTCGATCGATGGTATCCGGACCAGCAGCGCCGGCCGTTCGGGAGGGCTCACGGTGGCGAGACCGGCGACGAGCGCGTCCACGGCGGTCGCATCGTAGTCACCCTCGAGGTTCAGGAAGAGGTAGTCGAGCAGGGGGTCCCTGGCCAGTCGCTCCGCGCCCTCGCGTGTGTAGACCGGCGGCAGACGGTCGCCGTCGGCGTCGCGTTGCGGTTGGGCGCTGGGCACGAAGACGCCGAACGCCGGGAGGTCGTTGGTCCAGAGCTCGACTAGGGGTGCGGTGGTGGGGGGAAATGGGTCTGGTGGCGACGTGCACCCGAGCCAGGGGAGAACGGACAGGACCAACGAAACGAGTATCTGTCGCGGCATCTGACTCCTCATTGGTTGGGTCATGCACCGTGAGCGGCCAATCATAGCGCGGTCGCGCATGCACATGGAACGAGTCGTGTTACATTCGCGGTGGTTCCTGACATGAGGCCTCCAAACCACCGGGTTCGGACCAGTGTGTTGACGCTGCTGCTCGGCGCCACATTCGGCTGCGGCGAGCCGGCGCCGGAGCCGACCGCCGAGGTGCCGTCCCGCGCGGACGTCGGCGGTGAGGTCGAATCCGGTTATCGGGTGGATCCGTTCTGGCCCCATCCGCTGCCTGCCGGGTGGCTACTGGGCAACGTCGTTGGTGTCGCGACCGACTCGCGCGACAACGTCTGGATCATCCATCGGCCGAACAGTCAGTCTGGGGCCGCCGAGACGCCGCCGGTCATCGCCTTCGATCCGGCCGGCAACGTCCTGCAGAGCTGGGGCGGTCCGGATGATGGATACGACTGGGGCACGCAGACGCACGGGATTCACGTGGATCACCAGGACAACGTTTGGGTCGGGTTCGGCGGCGGGTTGCCCTACGACCCGAACGCGCGCACCACGACCGACAACGCCTTGGTGCTCAAGTTCACACCGGATGGTCGTTTTCTGCTGCAGATCGGCGACTTCGGTATGGGGACGGAGGGCAGCAACAGCACCGCGTTTCTCGGTCAGCCCACCGACATCTGGGTGGACGCGGAGACGAACGAGGTGTTCATCAGTGACGGCTATAGCAATCGCCGGATCATCGTCTTCGACGCGACGACCGGCGAGTACAGACGGCATTGGGGCGCGTATGGCAACGAACCAGACGACGCGCCGATGTCTAGGTTCAGCCGGGATGCCTCGCCGCCCCAACAGTTCAGCACGCCGCACTGCGTGATCGGTGCCGCCGATGGATTGGTGTATGTCTGCGACCGGGGAAATCAGCGGATTCAGGTGTTTCAGAAGGACGGCACCTTCATCGGCGAGTCGTTCATCGAGGCCGACCTGGGGGATGGTCGGATTGGTGGGACCCCCTGGGACATCGCGTTCTCCGCTGATCCGGCGCAGCGACAGTTGCTGGTGGTCGACGGCGGTGGACACGCCGTGCACACGCTCGAGCGCGACTCGCTCGAGGTCTCCGAGAGCTTCGGCCGCCGTGGGCGTTGGGCGGGGCAGTTCGAATCTCCCCACAACCTTGCGCTCGACACTCGCGGCAACCTCTACATCGGCGAGACCCTCGATGGCCGTCGCGTGCAGAAGTTCGCGCCGGACTGAGCGCCCCCTTACTTCGGCAACGCGAAGGCGAGATACTCGCCCGAGTAGTTTCCCCCGCCAACGGCCACCACGACGTATTGGCGCCCATCGACCGTGTAGGTCATCGGCGAGCCGGACTGCTGCGCGGGCATGAACACGGCCCCGACTTCGGCGCCGGTCACCTTGTCGTAGGCGCGCAGCATCGCGCCCCGTCGACCATCCACTGTGGCGTGGACGCTGCATTCTCCGCTGATGACGAGCGATCTGGTGACCAGCAGTCCGACCAGCCCGGCACAGGTTTCGCCAGTCGGTGGAATCTCGAGTCCGGCGAGCGCCGGGTGATTCTTGACGCGATCAGGGGTCGCGCCTTTCGGTGTCTGCCACAGGATGTCGCCCGCATCGACGTCGATGGCCGAGAGGCGGCCATACGGCGGCTTGGCCAGCGGTAGACCTCGCACGTTCAAATCTCGGAGCCCTCCATGCCCGACCCCGCCGGTGGCGGTGCCCTTCACGTAGCGCATGTCCGAAATGCCCGGGTCTGGCGGCGTGATCAGCTCCCACGAGTAGAAATTGCTCTGCGACGGCACGTAGACGACGCGGGTCTCGGGGTCGTATCCGCCGCCCGGCCAGTTGGTGCCACCGCTGCCGGCGCCGAGTCCGAGCGTGGCGATAGGGCCCTCGGCACGACTGACCACAGGGGGGGTGAAGATTGGACCGAGCTTGTAGCGCGACACCAGCTCCACCGCCTCGGCGCGCAGCTCCGGTGTGAAGTCGATCAGATCATCGATGGACGAGCCCTGGCGGTCGTAGGCAGGCGGCCGGGTTGGAAACGGCTGGGTTGGTGAATACCATTCGCCCGGCACATCACCCTGCGGGACCGGTCGTTCCTCAATCGGCCAGACCGGCTCACCCGTCTCGCGGTCGAGCACATAGAGGAACGCCTGTTTGCTCGGCTGGGCCACCGCCTTGATCGATCGTCCCGCGACCACGATGTCGATCAGAATCGGGGCGCAGGCCATGTCGAAGCCCCAGATCGGATGATGTACCAGCTGAAAATGCCACCGGCGTTCCCCGGTGTGCAGGTCCACGGCGACCAGGCTCTCGCCGAACAGGTTGTCGCCCGGTCGATGGCCCCCGTAGTAGTCTCCTGACGGCGTCTCGACCGGCAGATAGACCAGCCCAAGCTCTTCGTCGACCGAGATCTGCGTCCAGACTCCGTTGTTGCCGTTGATGCCCCAGGAATCGTTCAGCCAGGTGTCGTGGCCGTGCTCGCCTGGTCCCGGTACCGTGTTGAAGGTCCAGAGACGTTCGCCGGTCGGCGCGTCAAAAGCCTGGACGAGGCCCTTGGTGTTGTTGTGTGTTCTGGGGGCCGGGGCGTCGCGGAAGGCGGCGCCCACGATGATCACGTTCCCGGCCACGATCGGCGTGGCGTGTGTGCCGATCTCACCGGTGACGAGATCGATGCTGCGCCGCTCGCCGTAGACGGCGGCCGATTTCAGATCGACCCGTCCGTCGATGCCGAAATCAGGAACGCGCTGACCCGTTCGCGCATCCAGCGCCACCAGCCTGAACCCGATGGTGACGTAGAGGATTCGCTCGAACCGTCGCTCGGGGCCATCGGTCCAGTAGGCGAGTCCACGGCCGGAAAGCAGACGTGGCGATGCGGCAGCACGTTCACCCTCGGGCTCGCCGTGCACCCACAGCAGCTCCCCGGTGTCGGCATCGAGGGCGACGACCGCCCGGCGGGTGCCCGCTGTCGCGTAGAGCACGCCGCCCACCATCAACGGCGTGCCCTCCAGCTTGAACTCCGGGCGTGGACCCAGGTTGTCTGTCTTGAAGCGCCACGCAATCTCGAGATTGTCGAAGTTGGTGGCGTCGATCTGGTCGAGCGGCGCATATCGCGTATTTGCGAGGTCGCCGCCATAAGTTGGCCATTCGCCGGTGTTTGTCGACGGGAGCGCGGTTTGAGCCGACAGGATGGCTGTCGGCGAGCCCGGGCCAGCGAGGGCGGCAAGCAGCACGAGCACTGCTGGACGAAAGGTCGAGGTCATTGAGATTGGCTAACCATAGCATTCGTCGGTCGGCTAGTCATCGAGGGTATCTGTGCGGCCTGTCAGCTGCAGGTGGCGATTGCCAGCGCGAAGTCGCTTCGGTACAATTCGGTCGACACATTCCGTACAGCTCGGCAACGTGATGGATCTCATGATCACCGGCGGTGGACATCGGCTGATGCGAGTTCCTGCGAGGCGGTGGAGCGCCCGGCTGATGGTCGTGGCGGGACTGCTGTGCGCACCTGGCCTGAGCGGGGCGAGTGACCTCGCCGACGCGGTTAAGCGCCGTGACCAGACAGCCGTTCGGGAGCTCCTGGCTCGTTCGGTCGATGTGAACGCCCCGCAGGCTGACGGCGCGACCGCGCTCGCCTGGGCGGTCCACTGGGACGATCTCGAGCTGACCCGCCGGCTCATCGGGGCTGGTGCAGACGTGAACCTGGCCACCGAGCTGGGCGTGACTCCGCTTATGCTGGCCAGCACCAACGGCGGCGCGGCGGTGGCCGAGGCCTTGATTGCAGCCGGTGCCGATCCGTTGGTGGCACGGGCGAGCGGCGACACGGCGCTGATGCTCGCGGCGCGATCCGGGAGTGTGGCACTGGTCCGTGTGCTGCTGGAACATGGCGCGGAGGTCAATGCGGAGACCGACAACGGACAGACGGCGCTGATGTGGGCGGCTGCGGAGCGCCATCTCTCGGTCACGCGATTGCTGGTCGAACATGGTGCGGACATCGATGCTCGTACGAAAGTCGACGAGAGGGCGGGGCGTCCGGGTGGCATCGTGCGCGAGGTCAGAGTGCTGAGCGAGCGAGAGGCGGTGAATCCGGCCGAGCTTCCGCGGGACGGTGACCAGGACCCGCCGCGGCCCGAGGGCGGGTTCACGCCGCTGCTTTACGCCGTTCTCGCCGGTCACGCCGAGGGCGTCGCCGCGCTGCTCGACGCCGGGGCGGACGTCAACGAGCGGGCGCCGGACGGTGTGACGGCGCTGATGCTGGCGTTGACCAAACGCCACGAGGCGATCGCCCTCGACCTACTGCGTCGTGGGGCGGACCCGTCGCCTGTGGAGGCTGGCTATGGCGCCTTGCATGTGGCAAGCGCGACCGGGCAATTGCGCGCGGCCCGGGAGATCCTGGCCCACGGGGCGGACCCGAACGCCCGGATGGCTCGCCCACAGCGGCTGACCAACGCGTTCGAGATTGGCGTACTGCAATCGCCCGGGTCCGGGCGGCTGACCCAGATCGGTTCGACGCCGTTCATCACCGCCGCCAAGGTCGCCGATGCCGCGATGATGCGTCTGCTGGCGGAGGCGGGAGGCGACCCGGCGCGGACCACCGATGACGGCACCACTGCGGTGATGATGGCGGCTGGGCTCGGCAAACGGGCGGCGCAGGAGATTACCTACTACCAGTGGGGCGAGACGAAGGCGATTGCGGCGCTGGCGGTCGCCCTCGAGCTGGGGGTCGACGTCAACGCCGTGAACGAACACGGGGAGACGGCGCTCCATGCGGCCGCGTATCACAATGCGAACGACGTGATCCGGTTCCTGGTCGAGTCGGGCGCTAGCATCGACGCCACGAACGCAGCGCGCCAGACACCCTTGCGGATCGCGGAGGGACATCTGATCTGCTGCACGACGTTCGTGCGCCACGAAGGCGCCGCTGACCTGCTGCGGCAACTTGGTGCGGACCCGGGCGCCGGCGTGCAGCTGACGTTCGGGCTGACCGGCTACGGAGACCAGCCGTCGCGATGAACACGATGACGCGCGGAATCGCAGACGCCTGACGAGCCTGGCGAGAGTGGCGAGCATGCTCAGAGTCCCGGGGACAGTGGTGCTGGTGGCGGTCGGTGTGGCGCTCGGGAGCGTCGCGCTCGATGCCACCCGGCCGCGTCCACCGGCGATGCCGCTGGCCGGGCGGCGGGCCACGACGATGCCGGGGCAGCAGGGCGCCGGCACCGCGCCTCCGGCCGTCTCCCCGCGCGCGGTGCTCGATCGCTATTGCGTGACCTGTCACAACGAGCGGCTTCAAACCGGCGGTCTGGCGCTCGACACGGTCGATCCGGCCCAGGTCGCGCTCGAGCCGGCGGTGTGGGAAAAGGTCGTTGGGAAGCTGCGGACCGGCATGATGCCGCCATCGGCGCGGCCGCGACCGGATGGCGCCGCCAGCGCGGCGCTCGTGACCTATCTCGAGACGGCACTCGATCGTGCGGCCGCGGTCAGTCCGGACCCTGGCCGGCCGGTGGCCCATCGGCTGAATCGCGCCGAGTACACCAACGCCGTCCGGGACCTGCTCGGGCTCGAAGTCGACGGGCGCGCGCTCTTGCCGCCCGACGAGTCGGGATTCGGCTTCGACAACATCGGCGACGTGCTCTCGCTCTCGCCAGGCCTGCTCGAACGTTATCTGCTGGCGGCCGCGAAGATCAGCCGTCAGGCCGTTGGCGACCCGAC
>JASLOY010000109.1 GCA_030745255.1 Vicinamibacterales bacterium | reverse complement strand
TGAGAACAGCTGGGCCGCAGTGTTCAAGCCGGGGCGCGCGAGCCGCTATTTTGACGTCCACGCGGGGAGCACGCTCGATGCGACCGCAACGGCCTACAACAGCGTCAACGCCTGGTGGCTGGCCGAGCTGTCGCGCCTCGTCTACAAGGAAGAGCGTGACGAGATCGGGCGCCAGGCGAGTGGCAAGACCCGGAACCAGATTCTCAGCGAGGTGGGGCTCGAGGAGACGGCGTTCTTCAACGCCGGTGGCAGCCAGGCGGCGTTGGTGGCGCCGTCGAGTTCAGCCGGGCCACAGTTCGTCGTCGTGGTGTTTCGCGGCACCGACGATCTGCAGGCCTGGTTCGACTTCAACCTCGACCTCATCCCGACCGCGTGGCCGGAAGGTGGCACGGTCCACCAGGGGTTCAAGGAGGCGTTCGATGTGATCTGGCACCAGATCGAGGCGGCGCTGCCGGCAGGTGTGCCGACGCTCTATGCGGGACACAGCCTGGGCGGCTCCTTGGCGACCCTCGCCGCATCGCGCCGCCACCCGACGAGCAGCTACACGTTCGGCTCGCCGCGGGCAGGCGACACCACCTTTGGTGCCACGGTCGCGCACGACACCCTCTTCCGCGTCGTCAACAACCGCGACATCGTCACCGAGGTTCCACCGATCGGCCTCGAGCACATTGGTCAGCTCCAGTACATCGCCCACAACGGCACCATGTTGGTCAATCCAAACGACACCACGGTGCGGTCGGACCGCCTGAAGCGCGATCCGTCGTTCGACCTCAAACGGAACCTGATCGACAGAATCGCCGGCCCGCCACAGGAGCTGGCCGACCACGCGCCGGTCAATTACGTGGCCCACCTGGAGCGAACGGTCTAACTTGACGGGGGCGCCACCTTCACCGAGTCAATGCTCGCTGGGCCGCTGGCCAGGATGCGACACCACGCGTTTCACTTCGTCCCGAAAACGCTCGAGCGCGCGGTTGTACGTCATGCGGGCGGCGTCGGTCGACGGCTTGCCGAGCTCGTCGGCAAGCTCCTGGAAAGAGTAGCCGTGCTGCAGGCGGTAGACGATGCAGAGCCGGTCTCCAGCCTCGAGACGCTGGAGCGCCCGCTCGAACACACCGGCGTTCGCCTGCTCGACCGCCTGCTCCTCCGGTGACAGGGCGGGGTCCTTGACGTCGGCCGGGAGCTCGCGTCCCACACCAACCCGCCCAACGAAGCGCTTCTCGTCGGTCACCAGGTTCCGGAACACCGTATGGAGCCAGGCACGGAAATCCTTGATGGTCTGGTTCTCGAAACGAGGGAGGTGCTTCAACGCGCGAATCAGTGATTCCTGAACGAGGTCCTCCGTCTCGGCCCGGCTTCTGGCCCATCCGGGCAAGCGGCCATGCCCGAATCGTCTGAGATAGGGCCGCATCCGCCCGATCAGGATTTCGACGGCCCGTCGGTCTCCCTTGGCAGCCAGCGGCAGCAAGGTAACCGTCGAGTCGGTTGCCATCTCCTGCGCGGAACGATCCGCGACGGCTGGTTGCACGTCAGACCGTCCCGGCGCCCGGCCGTTGGTGGGTGTCATCGCTACAGGCTGCATCATAATCCTCCAGCTGCCTCATCGGCGAACAAACTCTCCGGTTATGCAATGAAACGTCCGTGTGGCGAAAAGCGAACGGCCCTACGAAAAGAGGTCGACGCCCACGACATGGAGTCGGCGCGACGAGCATGTCGGGAGGCGAGTTTTGGCAATCTGGCTCCCGTTGGTATCATCCGGACATCAGCATGACGATACCGACGCGCTTCCTCCCGCTTGCGACGTGTGCGCTTGCCGTGCTCCTGACGTCGCCACGATTGTCTGGCCAGACTCCCCCACAGCCAGGCGTCGACCCGGCGGCCTTCGACCAGCAGGTGCGACCGTTTCTGGACGAGCACTGCGTCGCCTGCCACAACGATGACCTGCAGACGGCAGACCTCAGCTTCGACGCGTTCGTCAGTGGCACTGGCCCCGACACTGCCACTGACGCGACCACGCACCCAGAGCTCTGGGAGCAGGTCGCCGACATGCTCCAGGCCGGCCTGATGCCACCGACCGGACGGCCTGCTCCGACCAACACCGACATCGCGGCGGTGAACGCGTGGATAGACTATCTGCTGGGTCGAACCGGGGTGAACCGAGTCTCCGACCCGGGCCGGGTGACAGCCCGACGTCTGAACCGGGTCGAATACAACAACACGGTGCGCACGCTGCTTGGTGTCGCCGGGCGACCGGCCGACGAGTTCCCGACCGATGACTCGGGCTACGGGTTCGACAACATCGGCGACGTGCTGTCGCTCTCGCCGCTGCTGATGGAGAAGTACATCGCGACAGCGAAGCGCCTGTCGCGACTCGCTGTATTTGGCGAACCGGTTCCAGAGACCCCGATTAGGCTTGCGCACTACATGGGGCGCCGCTCGAACGACGCCGACAACAGTCTCGAGGGCGCCAACATTCTGCCCTACTCGATGCGGGGGGCGCTCTACGGGTCGCATCTGTTTCCCTGGACCGCGGAGTACGAGCTGCGGTTCCGCGCGGCCAACTATCGGCGACGCCCGCCCCGAGCCCCCGGCCAGCGCCCGACTCCGCCCGGCACCGAGGCCGAGCTGGATCAGTTCATGGAGGAAATGCGGCGCGCGGCGCCGCCGGTCCCGGTGGTCGCGACCCTCGATGGCGAGGTGTTCAACGAGGTGATGATCGAAGGGGTCAACGCGTTCGGTTACGAGCGCGGCGAGTTCGTGACCCGTCTGGCGGTCGAAGCCGGCGAGCACGATTTTCGCGTGTCATACCCGCACGTCGCCGACATCGTGGACCCGCGAGACAACGTTCTGCCCGATGGACGCCGAGTGCTCTACATCGACTACCTCGACATCGTCGGACCATTCGACCCGAGCCCCGATCCGCCTGCCAGCTACGACCAGATCTTCATCTGCCGGCACCGGCCTGGCGAAGAACACCGGGAGGGGTGCGCCGGCGAAATCGTGAGCAACCTCGCGCGTCGCGCCTACCGGCGCCCGGTGACCGACGACGAGGTGAGTCGGCTGACCGGCTTGATCGCTCAGGCCGAGCAGGAAGGAGACTCCTTCCAGGAGGGTGTGCGACTGGTGGTGCAGGCGGTGCTGCTCTCACCGCACTTCCTGTTCCGGATCGAGCACGACCCGGACCCGCACGACCCGACGGCCTCCCACCCGGTCAGCGACCACGAGCTGGCGTCGCGCCTGTCGTATTTCCTCTGGGCTGATATGCCGGACGACGAGCTGTTCGGTCTCGCCGATGCGGGACGGCTCGGGCAATCGGATGTGCTCGACGCCCAGGTGCGCCGGATGCTGGCCGACCCGAAGTCGACTGCGCTCGTCGACACCTTCGCGGCGCAATGGCTGCAACTCCGTAACCTCGACCGCGGCAAGCCGGACCCCGAGCGGTTTCCGGCGGTGGACGACGAGCTTCGCCACGCGATGCGACGCGAGACCGAGCTGTTCGTGGAGGCGATCATCCGCGAGGACCGGAGCGTGCTCGACCTGCTCGACGCGCCGTTCACGTTCCTCAACGGTCCGCTGGCGCACCACTACGGGATCGCCGGCGTCGACGGGGAACAGTTCCAGCGCGTGGCGCTCGATGGCATGCAACGCAGCGGACTCCTGACACAAGCCAGCATCCTGAGCGTGTCGAGCTACCCGACCCGCACATCGCCGGTGCTGCGTGGCAAATGGGTGCTGCAGAACCTGCTCGGCACGCCGCCGCCCGACCCGCCCGAGGGCGTGCCACCGCTCGACGTTGCGGCCGTGGGAACTACCGTATCGCTCCGGGCGCAGCTGGAACAGCATCGCGCGAACGCCATGTGCGCCGTGTGCCACGACCAGATCGACCCGCTCGGGTTCGGTCTGGAACGCTACGACGCGGTCGGCGCCTGGCGCACGCACGACGGCCCGTTCCCGATCGACGACTCCGGCACCCTGCCGGACGGGACCACGTTCCGGGGCTCACGAGAGCTGAAAGAGATACTGCGCGCACGGGCCGACGCGTTCACCGGCAATCTGGCCCGGAAACTGCTGACGTATGCCTTGGGACGCGGTCTCGAAACCTACGATACAGCGGCCGTCGACGCCATCCTGAGCCGCGCGGCCGCCGACGACAATCGGTTCTCCAGCCTGGTGCTGGGTGTGGTCCACAGCGAGCCGTTCCGGTTGCGCCGCGGGGAGGAGGCAACACAATGAGCTCGACCAGACATTTACCGAGACGCGCCGTGTTGCGAGGGCTCGGCGCCACCGTGGCCCTCCCGTTTCTGGATGCGATGGTGCCCGCGTTCGCGCGCGCCGCACAGGTGCGGGCAGCCTCCCCGACACGGATGGCGTTCGTCTACGTGCCGAACGGCATCATCATGGACCAGTGGACGCCCGGCGAAGGCGACGGCATTCTGCCACTGCCCCAGACACTGCCTCGCATCCTGCAGCCGCTCGCCGGGTTTCGTGACGAGTTCTCGATTCTGTCCGGTCTGACACACAACGGCGGTCGCGCTCTGGGCGACGGCCCCGGAGACCACGCCCGGGCCGGGGCGAGCTATCTGACCGGGGCGCACCCGAAGAAGACTTCTGGCGCCGACATTCAGGCCGGGGTCTCCATGGACCAGATCGCGGCCGAGCGGATCGGCAACCAGACCCGTCTGCCGTCGCTCGAGCTGGGCTGCGACGAAGGGCTGTTCGGCGGCAACTGCGACAGCGGTTACAGCTGCAGCTACAGCAACACGATCTCCTGGCGGACACCGTCGGCGCCCATGCCGCAGGAGACGAGCCCGCGGGCGGTGTTCGAACGGCTGTTTGGCGGCACCGATGTCGAACGGGACCCGGTGCGCCGCGCCCGTGTGGCGCGGTATGACCGCAGCGTACTTGATCTGGTGCTCGACGACGCCCGGGCCTTGCAGCAGACGCTCGGCGCAACGGACCAGAGCAAGCTGGACGAGTATCTCTTTTCGGTGCGCGACATCGAGAAGCGGATCATCCAGGCCGAAAGCGCCGCCGACGTGGCCGAACCGGAGATGCCCCGCCCGCGCGCCGGCGTGCCCGAAAGCTTTGTCGAGCACGCGCGGCTCATGTTCGATCTGATGACAGTCGCCTTCCAGTCCGACCTGACGCGGGTCATCACCTTCATGCTCGGGCTGGAGCTTGGCAATCGTGTGTATTCCGAGGCCGGCATCTCGGAAGCCCATCACGGCCTGACTCATCACCGGGGCGACCTGGACAAGATCGAGAAGGTGACCCGGCTGAATCGGTTCCATGTCGAGCAGTTCGCGCATCTGCTCGATCGGCTGGCCACGACCGCCGATGGCGACGGAACACTCCTCGACCACGCGATGGTGGTCTACGGCGGCGGGATCTCAGACGGCAATCGTCATCTGCACCACGATCTGCCGACCTTGCTGGCGGGTCGGGCGGGCGGGCGGATCCGACCGGGGCGTCACATCTGGTATCCGGCCGAAACGCCGATGTCCAACCTCTTCGTCACCATGCTCGACCACCTGGGCGTTGCGATCGACACGGTCGGCGACAGCACCGGTGGGGTCGAACACCTCGCCGACGTCTGATTCCCCGACACCGGCAGCCGTCGACTTCAAACACCGATTCGGCCCCCTCACAGTAGGCCGCGTCAGCCACCCTCAAGAAAGCCCCTGTGGCGCCCGAGAGATGCTGCAGTCCGAACGTGACACTACGCGCCGCCGTGTATCCGCGAATCGGTCGGATTTCCAGCAGCCAGTTGCGTCGGCTCGCCTGTGACCACTACTTCCGCACCCTCATCTTCGGTCGGCGGTTCGAACAACTCCAGGAATCCGGTCAAGGTCTCGGGATCGATCTCGAAGTTGTGCGGCGGCAGATTCGCGTTTCTCTCACGAAGCCGCGATCGGATGACGCGGATCGGCGTGTTCACAAGATGGATCTTTGCAAGCACCCCGACCGTCCTCGCGAGGTCGACCGTGCGCATTCGGTCCTGACGAAAAAAGAAACCATCGTCGAGAATGACATCAACCGAGCGTCGAAGGAGCTCCGCCGCCACACCCCACATCAGCGCGCGGCACGCCAACACTCGTCGTGTGTGCTCTTCGTGACCCACCGTCGCCAACGAGTATCTGCCATGCGAGGTGACGAGCCATCGGTCCAGTGAGAACAGCACGCTGTTGAGATCGGCCTGAAGACCTGTCGCGTAGGTCGTTTTCCCGGCGCCCGGCAGCCCGCAGATCAAGTGCACGGTGGCCATCTCGTCTCTTCCTCAGGCCGTACGCCTACGGTCCTGCGTGTCCGCCGCGGCGCCCAGCTGCCCGGGCTCTTGCTCAGACGCCCGGCGTCGTCGGCTGCAACCGCTGGATCGGCCGACGCGACGCACTGACCTCGAAATAGTGGCAGTACAGTTTGTAACCGAGCCTTTCATATACGCGACGTGCAGGATGATTGTCTTCTCGTACATTCAACACGATGGTCGTCACACCGGACCGGATCAATTCACTCGTCACCGCCCCAGCAAGCGCAGTGGCATGACCACGCCTCCGGTGGTCCGACCGGGTATAGACATTCCCCAGCGCGCCAACGCCCAGAGTGGGAGCGAGGACATGGGTGCCAGCGACTGCCACGAGCTGCTCTCCTTCACGAATGCCGTAATAGAGACCGTCTGCGAGCATCGACGGAAGAAAGAAGTCCGGGGGTTCGCTGACATAGAGCCGCTGGACAGCCTCGAGGTCGTCTGGGCCAAGTCGGCAGACACCCTCGGAGCTCAGCGGACGATGACGGCCTGGCTCCAAAACCATTCTCACCATGGACCTTTCGTCGTTGGACTCATAGCGGTCTCTGATCAGCGGCAAGGTCTCTGGCCTGACGACTGCATACACATCCTGAACATCGCGCAGTGCGACGTCGATTTCGTCCAGCACCGAATCCCAGTTCCGTGATGTCCCGACACACAGCAGGATCGGTGTCGCAAACGCGCGATACAACAGCGCAATCGCGGGACCGTTGGTCGACCCAAACCAGGATGCAAAGTCCGCATAGGGTGGTTCCAGGTCGGCCAGCGCGAAGGCCGCCCACGCACGGTCCGCTTCGAGTCGCTCTCGAATCGGGTCAGGTTCGGTGAGCTGTGGCATGCATCAGGATCCCCGATTCGGCCCGTCTGGTCACGTGGCTCCGCTCGGTTTCTGCGAGCCAACCTGTCGGTACGCCCATTACCGATTGGGCGACTTCGAGAAATAGGTGCGAATCAACCCGGACTCCCCTTCCACGGGCCAGACCCGGAATCCCTTCGCCTTCATGATGTCGATCCCCGGGGCGGGAAGGAAGGTCGTGACCAACTCCAGCACTTCGCCTTCTTCGAGGCGCGTGGCTTCGTGAATCACCCGTTTCAGCGGCATCTCGTCCGCGGTCGGGCTGTCCCGCTCGTCGATCGAGGCTACGACGCTGCGAGGAACGAACCAGTCCGGCTGGGGCGTGAAGTAGGATGAGTCCTGTCCAGCTTCTTCCGCCCAGATGGCTTCGTGCCCGACAGCCGCCCGCAGCTTGTTGATGACCTCGTCGACGGGAAGTCGCGCTACAGCCGCCGCCTGACGAAGTGACGCGACCTTGGCGACACTCCTTCGCAAGACGGGATTCTTGAGCTTCCTGAAGGGCGGCGCCATCCCGATGAGCACGTCCTCCAGCTCGGGGTAATCGGCTAGCAGGTCAGCGACCTTCGTTGATGGCGTGATCGCCCGATCGTCTTCTGGCATAGAGCTCATGTTGGCCCCAGCGGTGAAGCCCCCATGCTGCTTCCCGCGGTCTGGGAAAGGCGCCGGCTGCAAACGCTGGTCAGCCTGCTGACTCGAGCAGACGTCGTTCGCGGCGAAGCACGACTGCCTGAACGAGGCTACCGGCGCTCGAAACGCCCCAGTAGAGACCAATTCCTGACGCCATCTGCGACAAGGCCACCAGTGTCACGACGGTCGGTAGAATGATCAACAGCGTCCGGCCTTGCGGCACGGACTGAGGACCAAGGGCCACGGCCGCACCGGTCAGAGCAGCCACGACCACCGCAAGAATGAGATCGGGTCTGGCGATTGAACCGAGCCAAAGAAACCGGCCGCCCAGCGCGGAGACACTCCGCACGGCAGAAAATAGGGCCAGCAGAACCGGCGTTTGCACAAGCATGCCGAGACACCCGGCTCGCGGCACCAGCGACACGCCTGCCCTGGCGTATGCGCGCCGAGTCTCTTCGGCTTGCCTGCGCGGATCATCTTTGAAGCGTCGTCGGAGGGCGTCCAATTCGGGCTTGAGTTGTCGCATGCGCTCCTGATGCGCAGCAGAAAGTCGAGCTACCCGCAACGTCAGCGGGAAAAGCGCGAGCCGCGCAAGAAGTGTGACGGCAAGAATCCCCCCTCCGAGATTGCCTCCACAGGCTTGAGCGTAGACGAAGATGGAACCTCGGAGAATCTCCACTACCTGTTCCCAGATCGCCATGTCGGTGTTGGTCCTTTCTCCAAGTTCTTCCCGTGCGGCCTGACAGATGACGTCTCAGCTGCAGTGGCCAGGCCTTCACCAACCACTGTCAGCTGCAACGGCGGGTTCGGTCGCAACCGCTATGGGTCCGTTTGTCGGAACCGGCCCCGCCGAAGGAAATGCGCCACCTCCTCAGCCACGTCGCTTCGGTTCATGATGAACGTGTGGGTTGCCGGAAGCACCATGAAATCTGCTGCTCCGTCGAGCTTAGACCGATCGACGCCGACCTTGCCATCATCTGGCCCTGGAATGAGCCATGAGCCGAGGGGGTTCAGGCTCCGGTCGCCTGTGATGATCCCCAAACTGAATCGTATCGGCGGCAGCTGGCTCGCGATGCCAGCCGCGTCCGTCCCAAGCCTCGAGCCCGCCGGACCCAGAACGGACCGAAGCAGCGGAGACTCCGAGAACGCGTCGACAATTTCACTCCCCTGACTCGGTGGGCTCAACATCACCACACGCCCTCCATGCGGCCGAGGTTGCTGCGCAAGATAGGCGCGCAGCAGGACACCGCCCATCGAGTGGGTGACGAAATGCACCGTCTCCGCTCGCGCCCCACAGCACCGCTCTACCTCCGCCTTGAGGCGGTCGACCAGAACATCTATCGGCTCGGATGTCGACGGATATCCAAAGTGGACCACGCGAAAGCCATCGCTCTCCAGGCGGGCGCCAAGAATCGCCATCGACGCGGGAGTCCGGCCAAGGCCATGGATGACTATGACCGC
>JASLOY010000108.1 GCA_030745255.1 Vicinamibacterales bacterium | reverse complement strand
ACACTGCCGACGCGGTGGTCCTGGCCACCGGTGGGTATGTCAACGTGTTCTACCTGTCGACCAACGCCAAGAACTGCAACGTGTCGGCAGGCTGGCGTTGTCATCGGCGTGGCGCCGGTTTTGCCAATCCCTGCTACACGCAGATCCATCCAACCTGCATTCCGTCGAGCGGCGAGTACCAGTCCAAGCTGACATTGATGAGCGAGTCGCTGCGCAATGACGGTCGCATCTGGGTGCCCAAGACCGAGGGTGATGGTCGAGCGGCCGCCGAGATTCCGGAAGACGAGCGCGACTACTACCTCGAGCGGATCTACCCAAGTTTTGGCAACCTGAGCCCACGCGACATCTCGTCGCGTCGGGCCAAGGAGATGGTGGATGCGGGCCGGGGGGTGGGCCCCTTGTCGAACGGCGTCTATCTCGATTTCGGCGAGCCGATCGCTCGTCTCGGACGATCGGTCATCGCCGAGCGTTACGGCAACCTCTTCGACATGTACGAGCGGATCACCGGCGAGAGTCCGTTCGAACGGCCGATGCGGATCTACCCAGCCCCGCACTATTCGATGGGCGGCGTGTGGGTCGACTACAACCTGATGAGCACCGTGCCGGGGCTGTTTGTCATCGGCGAGGCCAACTTCTCGGACCACGGCGCCAATCGCCTCGGGGCGTCGGCGCTGATGCAGGGATTGGCCGATGGCTACTTCGTGCTGCCATACACGATCGGCGATTTCCTCGCCCGCAACGGGCCCAGCGACGTGGCCGATGATCACACAGCCTGTGATTCGGTCAGAGACGAGGTCTCGGCGCGGAACCAGAAGCTGCTTGATGCCGGCGGGAGTCGCACGGCCGATTCGTTCCATCGCGAGCTGGGAAAGATTGTGTGGGAACACTGTGGGATGTCGCGCAATCAGGCTGGACTGGAGCGGGGACGTGGGTTGATTGCCGATCTGCGCGAGCAATACTGGCGCGACGTCCGTGTGCCGGGAAGCGGGAACGACATCAACCAGCAGCTGGAGCTGGCCGGTCGGGTCGCCGACTTCTTCGAGCTGGCCGAGGTGATGTGCCGCGACGCGCAATTGCGCAAGGAATCGTGCGGCGCCCACTTCAGGGAGGAGCACCAGACAGAGGAAGGCGAGGCCAAGCGGGACGACGAGGCGTTTTCCCATGTCGCCGTCTGGGAGTTCACTGGTGACACGCCACGACGCCACGTCGAGTCACTCGATTTCGAGAACGTGGCCTTGTCGCAGCGGAGCTACAAATAATGCGCTTGACCGTGCACGTCTGGCGACAGAGCGGACCCAAGGCCCAAGGCAGCTTCGAGCGTCACGAGCTCGCCGACATCTCCGAGCATGCCTCGTTTCTCGAGATGCTCGACGTGCTCAACGAGGCGATTGTCAACGCCGGTGGCGAGCCGTTCGCATTCGAGCATGACTGCCGCGAGGGGATCTGCGGTTCCTGCGGCATGGTCATCGACGGGATCGCCCACGGACCCCGAGGCGCGGTCACGACCTGTCAGGTGCATATGCGCACGTTCCGGGACGGCGACGAAATCTGGATCGAGCCGTGGCGCGCCAACGCCTTTCCGGTGCTCAAGGACCTCGTTGTCGATCGCAGCGCGTTCGATCGCATCATCGGCGCTGGGGGCTTCGTGTCGGTCAACACCGGGAGCGCGCCCGACGGTAACGCGATGGCGGTCCCCAAGGACAACGCCGAGCTGGCGCTCGACGCGGCGGCGTGCATCGGGTGCGGTGCCTGCGTTGCGGCATGTCCGAATGCTTCGGCGATGTTGTTCACGGCTGCCAAGGCCGGCCATTTGGCGCTCTTGCCGCAGGGCCAGGCCGAGCGGATGAGCCGGACTCGCCGCATGGTTGCTCAGATGGACGAGGAAGGTTTCGGTACGTGCACCAACCACGGCGCCTGCGAGACGGTCTGTCCCAAGGAAATCGGGATCGACTTCATTGCCCGCCTGAATCGCGACGTGATCAAAGCGAGCTTCGGTCGCGACTAGACATCTCCTAGGAGTGAGATCGTCACGTTTGGATCACCCTCTCGTCGCCTCCGGAAATGTCTAGCAGCCCGTGGTGAAAGTCGCCGCTGCAGCCGACCGGCGCTACATCCCGGAACGACGGCGTTGAGCTTCTGGCTCAGCGTGGTCGAATACTGCCGGTATGCTCCCTCGTCGCGCCTTGTGAGCCAGGCGTATCGCCGGTCTTGGTGCGACGCGGGACTTTCACCACGGGCCGCTAGTCCCCGCGTGACAGGGCCATTGAGAAAAGCCTGGCAGCGATGCGCAGCCCCCGCACCAGCCAAGGGCTCTCGTCGGTTTGAGGCGGAGCTTCGCTGCTCCTACAGTTCGAGGAGAGCGTGTCCAGGCCGCAGCGCATCGCGGGCGCGTCACCGGTGTGTCACGACACTGTCGAACGGCTTGCGGGTGATGTCCGGAACCTGGGCGCCCTCTGCCGGGTGTCCCACAACCAGGATCAGGAACGGTCGTTCGCTTGATGGCCGATCGAGAATTTCGTTGAGAAATCGCATCGGGCTCGGGGTGTGGGTCAGCGACGCCAGACCCGCCTGGTGCAGCGCCGTGATCAAGACGCCGGTGGCGATGCCAACCGACTCGTGCACGTAGTAGTGCTTGAGCTTGCGACCCTCGCCATCTACCCCGTAGAGCTCGGCGAAGATGACGATGAGGCATGGTGCTTCTTCGAGAAACGGCTTGTGCTCGTCGGTCCCGAGCGGCGCGAGCGCCTCGAGCCAGTCATCCGGCGCGCGTTCGTGATAGAAGGCGCGCTCCTCCGTCTCGGCCTCCAGTCGGATCCGCTTCTTGGTCTCAGGGTCGGTCACCATCACAAAATGCCATGGTTGCCGGTTGGCGCCGCTCGGGGCGGACACCGCCGCGCGAAGACATGTGTCGATGACCTTTCTGGGAACCGGTCGGTTCGAGAACTGGCGCACGCTTCGGCGTCGGCTCACGTCGTCGCGGAACCGCGTGGCCCGCTGCTGCATTTCGTCATCCTCGAGAGGAGGAAACCCGGTCAGCGGCACCAGCTGGGGCGGCATGAGTGGGCCGCATGATAGCACCCCCTCCTTCACGCCGGTATCGACAGGCGCGCCACCGTGGCGCCTAGGTGAGACTCGGGTGCGTCCCAGAATTCCACGACGAGCGGATGCCGCGCGAGCGCGGCGTGGACCGCACGCCGCTGCACGCCGATGCCGCGGCCGTGGACCAGACGTACCTCGGCGAGCCCCTGCGAGTGCGCTTCCGTGACGTACTCCTCCACGACGGATGGCACGTCCCGCGGTGCGAACGCATGTAGATCCAGCGTGCCCTCGACAGGCACCCGGTGGGTCATCGGCCGTCTGACTTCTGACTTCTGCCTTCCGACTTCTTCGAGCAATCGGGCCCCTCGTAGCTCGCCGTGACCGTCGTCGTGATACCACCACGCGCAGAGAAGTCGCCGACGACCACCATGCGGCGCGGCGAGCAGACGGCAACGAGATCGTCCAGTATCTGATTCGTCACCTGCTCGTAGAAGATCCCGCGGTCCCGGAAGCCGATGAGGTAATACTTCAGAGCCTTGAGCTCGACGCAGCGATCATCCGGTACGTACGTGATCCGGATCTCGCCGAAGTCCGGCAGCCCGGTCTTTGGACACACCGACGTGAACTCCGGACAGCAGATCGCGATTTCATAATCTCGAGACGGCTCAGGATTTGGAAACGTCTCGATCGACTCGGAAGACATTCGGAGATTCTAACAGCCGGCCGACCCGTATGGTGCGCGTGCACCCGGAAAGCAGTGATTGACACCGGAAAACCTTGCGCGCTAGCATACGGCGTCTTCACAAGAAGACGCTCCGGGGCCGTCATATACGCGCGTGGTGGCCATCAGGTTGTCTAGCAGCGCGCCCAAGTCAGGGGGAACCGATGGCCGATGCCCGAAGGATGGGCAAGTCAGACCTGTTCGCGCACTTCAGTGAGAAGTTCGACATGAAGCGGGCGGATGTGCGCGACTTCTTCGACGCGCTCCAGCAGCTGTCCGAAGCCGAGCTGAAACGGGCGGGCGAGTTCGTGTTGCCGGGAATGGTCAAGCTTGTGAAGCAAGATCGTCAGGCAAGGGTCGGTCGCAACCCGGCGACGGGCGAGCAGATCCAGATTCCGGCCAAAACGGTCGTCAAGGCTCGAATCGCGAAGCAACTCAAGGACGCCGTTCTACCCAGGTAGACTCAGGCGGAGGGTGTCCGGCCCCGTCGTGGTAGCGACCCGCGCGTGGTGGGTTGTCCCGCAGGGCGCGCCATCGACGCATGTGCTCGGAGCCCGATCCCCGGCCGGGCCCCGCCGCAGTAGTGCTTCCTATGCAGCTCGTCTGGTTTCGACCAGCATGCGGCTGTAAATCGATGCGCGCACCAGGCGGGTCAGGTTCGTCTCGAGGCCGTTGAGCGAATCGGCATCGAGAATCATGTAGTCGTCCTCGTGAAATTCCACCTCGGCGCTGTAGCGTGAGGCCCCGTTGGTCGTACGTCTTTCGTAGTAGCGGACGGTAAACGTCCGCTCTTCGACGTCGAGCGTGGTCTGCTTGATCAGCTTCTGGTTCATCGTTTCTCCTCCTGCGTTCGCCGCCTAGCTGGCCGCCGCTGTGGGGGCCGATACTTCCGGGCGAGCCTCCACCCGGGCAAACTCCAACGTGAACGTTGTCCCGCGACCGACCGTGCTGGCGACCGAGATGTCGCCGCCGAGCTGATCCACGATCTTCCGGGAGATCGCCAATCCCAGACCGAGGCCGCGTCGTTTGGTGGTCTTGAAATCCTCGAAGATGTTCTCGAGGCGGTCGTGCGGGATACCTGCTCCCGTGTCCTCGACAGCGACCCGGATCCTGGCGTCGTGCTCGTCTGTCGAGAGTGTGATCACCCCGCCGGGCGCCGTCGCTTCGATCGCATTCAAGATTAGATTGCGATACACGCGGCCAAGCGCGAAGACGTCGCCCTCGATGAACGGCTGGCCCGGCGTCAGCCGCACGTCCAGGTCCACGCCGGCGCTGTCTGCGAGCGCCTGCATCGACTCGGCCACCTCGGCCACCGATCGGTTTACGTCCACCGGAAACCGCTCGAGCGGCATCGGTCGCGCCAGGTTTCGCAGGTCCTCGAGAACCCGCTTGATCGAGGCGAACTCGCGGTCCACGGTGCGTCGGAAAGTGGCGCGATACTCGTGGTCGTCGAACAGCTTGACGATCAGCCGGCAGCTGTTGCCGATGTTCTGGATCGGATGGGACAGATCGTGGACGAGACCGGCCTCGATCCGGCCGAACATCGCGTGCCGTTCCTGTCTTCGAACGTCTTCCTGCAACTCGTTCAGCTTCACCGCCATGCTGTTGAACGATTCGCCGAGCTGATGAAATTCGTCGGTGCCGGCGATGTCGACGCGTTCTTCGAGCCGCCCGCTGGCAATCGCCTCGGTGCCGCGTGTCAGCTCCACGATCGGTCGGATGAACGACCGGCCCCAGTAGTAACCGAGCGCGACCGTCAGCAGCAGCGCAATCGTGATGACCACACCCAACTGCAGCTCGAGCTGGTCGGACAGGCCGAACGCCTCGCTTGTGGGCTGTTCCACGATGACGGTCCATTCGGGGGAGGTCACCGCCGCGGCGACCGACAGGAGCATGCGCCCGGTGTCGTCCTCGTACTCGGTGAAAAGCTCGTCGTCGTCGTCGTTGTTCGGGGAAGCCGTGTCGGTTCCGTCGCTTCGCTCCCGGGCGCGCCGCGCGGCGACGGCAGCGACCAGATCGTGATCGGCGAGGTTCTCCGCGGTGGCGATCCGATGTTTCTGGTCCGGGTCGCCATGGGCGATCAATTGGCCACCGTCAGCGACCACCATCGCGAAGCCCTCCTGGCCAACCTGTATGCGATTGACCATTCGCCAGAGCTCCTCCAGGCTGACCTCTCCGACCAGCCAGCCGTTCTCCTCACCCCGTCTCGTCAGCGGCAGGGTGACGGCAGTGGTCGGGAGAATGGCGTCGTCGACGGTGGTCGGTGCGATGTCGGGTTCGCGGATCGGCACCCGCGGCGGCTGCAGCGTCGGTTGGCCGAGCCGGCTCGTGGCGATCAGGACGCCATTTGGACCGAACAACGTCAGCTCGCGGAACACCTCGTAGGCGAGCACGTGGTTCGTCAGAATCACCTTCTGTTGCCACTGCTGAAGCTCGGTGTTGCGAAGAATGGCGGCGATCGACTGGAGCACGCTGACATGGTGGGCCATGTACTGGTCGATCTGTT
The DNA here is from genome assembly GCA_030745255.1 of Vicinamibacterales bacterium. GTDB lineage: Bacteria > Acidobacteriota > Vicinamibacteria > Vicinamibacterales > UBA8438 > NP936. Next base: position 2,989 of record JASLOY010000108.1, on the reverse strand, counting down.
CGGCGGCCCGCGCGGCGACATTGCGGTTTCCGTCGATGACCGACTGGCGGGTGCCGGCGCGCAGCGAATAGACAGATACCGCACCATAGAGCACGAGCGGGGCGACCGCCGCCGTGGCAACCAGCATCACGAAGCGGGTAGTAATCGAGCGCATCACTTCGTCGACCAACCCTCGTCGACCTGCCATTGCCAGAGCGTCTCGATGATGTCTCGTTCGGGTGTATCCGGCACAATGAATCGACGGCTTACGGCGCGAGCTTGCTCGGGTCTGTTCAGGAAAATCCCCGGTGCCTGATCGAACATGATCTGCTGGAAGGCGCCGGCTGAGCTCACGACGTCTTCTTCGGTCACCGACGAGCGCAACCTATCGAGCGCGGCGTCGGCCTGGTTGAAGCCGGCGTCGAACAGCGGTTGGGATGAATGCCAGAAGGCATACAGCCGGCTGAGATTGCGCGCCATGTTGAGTGGCACCAACGCCGCGTCCCAGTCGTCCCCGAGAAGCTGTGCGGCGACATCCACGAACAACGGTTTCGCGTCGGTCTCCATATCGACGCCGATCTGGCGAAGCTGCTGTTGCATGATCAGCGCAATCGGCTCCATGGGCGCTAGATCCAGGCCGACCAGTGTCTCGAAGCGAAGTCGGTTGGGAAACCCCTCTATGCCGGCCGCCTGCGTTTCAGTCGGAAGATACAGGCCCGCCTCTGACAGCAATCGGTCCGCGCGCTGCGGGTCGTACCCGTAGATCAGCTCTTTGCCGCCATACACCCAGTGAGATGTCCAGAGACCCGACGTGATAGAACCATGTCCACGGAATGCGCGGTCTAGAACGGCGTGGCGGTCGACCGCATAGCTGAGCGCGACACGCACCCTGGGGTCGTCGAACGGTGGCCGACTGGTGTTGAAGAGCAGGGCGTACGCGTACGGAGTGTCGAGCGAGAACACCCTGACGCTCGGGTCCGCCTCGACGAACTGGCGTGCTCCGATCGGGACGTCGTACAGGAAATCGATCTCCGACCGCATCATTGCCGCCCATGCGTTGCGCACCGAGCTGAACGTCTTGATGCGCACCGTGTCGATGTCCGAGCGCCCTTGGTAGTAATTCGGATTGACCCTGAGAGTCGTTTCCTCGACTGTGTCGGGTTCGAGGATGAAAGGACCGCTGGGGATGCTTTCCCCCTCCCCGCGCTGTTTCACGATGTAGATACCCAGTGCAGGTAGCAGCATCTGCCCTGATGGCCTGGATAACGCTATCCTGACCTGATCAAGGCCCATGATCTTGATCGACTCGATGTCACTCAACAAGGGGTCCCGGCCGACGCGGTAGGCACTTTGACGGGCTTGGTCGAGCGTGGTCTTGACGTCGTGCGCGGTCAGCGGGCTGCCGTCATGAAACGTGACGTCCTGTCGCAGGGTGACGGTCACGGCGGTGCCGTCAGGGTCCACCGACCAGTCGCTGGCCAGCATCTCTTCGATTCTTCCGTCTGGACCGGAGCGAATCAGGCTATCGGAGGTGAGCTGGAGGACCAGCTGATTCAGGCCGTCGCCTCGGCCCGCCCCGGCAAGGCCGATCGAAAGCACGACTTCTGATGATTGCTGCGGAGATTCGCCGGCGCCGCAGGCTGTCCCGAGTGCGACAACTAGGGTCGCAACGGCGACAGTCCCACGGCGCCACCGGCAAGCGGGTGAGCTGCGCACGGCCCGCCCGCCTGCTTTCGGTGTCTCCCCTTGAATCATCGCGACGCTCTCGACTGGTCTGACAGGCGTGACCTGCGGCCTGCCGGCCTTTTGCCATGTTAGCTGGCCGGACCCTTCCAGTCATCGATGACCCACGAACAATAGCTGGACGGCTTGCCTTTGGACGTGCCCTTCTTTAACACTTTAATCTTCATTGTGTGCACCTCGAGTCAAATGGTCTGCTTCGCCGACTGGCTTGATGGCAGGCCAGCAGCGTTGTGGCAGTCCTAGCTAGGTATTGGGACCCTTCCAGTCGTCGATGACCCACGAGCAGTAGCTGGACGGCTTGCCCTTCGATGTGCCCTTCTTGACAACTTTGATCTTCATGTCGTTACCTCACGGTTCGATCAGAAAGCTTGTGGTTTGAGTGCGTGGTCTGGAGTCACTTCATGTGGTCGAGCGGGACGTCGACGAGCCACGGTGTGACCGCCCCGGTCCTGACCCTGATCGGTTTCTTCTTCGGGATCTTTCGTTGCATCTCTTTCCTCCTGTGTGTGGGAAGCGGCTCCATGACGCCGCCCGGTTGAGACCCGCCGGCCCTCGTCATGAGGGCACAGTCGGGCTGTTGGTCTCCGCCGCGGCGCTGGCATCCATGGCGAAGGACACCAGCGCCGATTCCATGCTTTCCTTGTGACATGCGGGCTGGTTCATGTCGCCCAGCTCGCTTTCTGAGGCGACCGAGCATCCCCCTGCGCAGACCGGAATGAACGCGCAGTCGCCGCAGCTCCGCCAGGCCGCGAGCGCCTCGAAGTCGGCCGCGGAGCGGCGGTGTCGGTCCTCGAGCTCTCCGCTGATGTGGCCGGTGGCCGACGTGACCTCACCGGTGAAGCCCGGACAGGCGTAGAGCGAGCCGTCTGGGCCGACCGTGTAGGCATGACGGCGATGGATGTCGCACGGGCCCATGTGCAGGCCGTCGATCGTGGCGAAACCCCGTTTCTTCGTTTCCTCCCGCAGATACGACATCTTCGTGTCGAGGAGATTGCACGTGTCGCACGCCGACCCGGTGCCGGAACCTGCCGAGGTCATGCAGGTGCCGCCCAGCGGCTTGTCGTCTGCGCCGACGGCGGTCAGGGGGATGAGCCCGGGGGGCGTTTCGGCCGGTTTCTCCAGGATGACCGGTTTGAACGAGACCTTGACGAGCGAGTCGGCGAACGCCTGGTCTCCGAGGAAGTCGAGAAGCGCCGGGTAGCTGTCCACCGTGTCCTCGGCGAAATTGCCGCCGATCGAGACGTTGCACCGATGGGCGACCTGCCGG
>JASLOY010000107.1 GCA_030745255.1 Vicinamibacterales bacterium | reverse complement strand
ACCCCTACCCGCTGAGCGACTGAGCGATTGCGGCACCGCTCAAGTGCTGACGTGATCGCCGAGCTCGCCGATCTGATCGAGCAGCCGTTGCACACTGGACTCGACCGGGTCGGTGCCCGACAGCGTCAGCTCGGCCCAGCAGGCGGTTGGTCGCACGTGGCGCTCGAACATGGGCAGGACGTCGCGCGCATACTGTGCCTTGACGGTGTCCGGGTGCCGGCCGCGTTCGCGGCGATCGCGGGCCACGCGTCGGTCGACAGCGGTCCGCTCGTCGACTTCCAGGAACACGGTGGTGTCGAGCAGCATCCGGACGTCGGGGTGGTGCAACACCAGCAACCCCTCGACGATCAGAAACTCTCGCGCCTGGATCGGCTCAGCGCCCGGTCGGCGGGTGTGGGTGGCGAAGTCGTAGATAGGGCGCTGGATCGACTCGCCCCGACGCAGCGCCCGCAGGTCTGCGACGAACGGATCCCAGTCGACCGCTTCCGGCGCGTCGAAGTTCCATTGCTCGCGCGCCGTCCTGTCCAGGTGGGCGAGGTCCAGGTAATAGGCGTCCATCGAGATGACGAGCGCGTCGACGAGCGCGGTGGCCAGCGCATTGGCGAGCGTGGTCTTGCCGGACCCGGAGCCGCCGGTGATGCCGATGAGATGCGAGATGGCTTGTCCGGTCCTCATGTCGTGACGATACAGCACCAGGCGCGCCTCCGTTGACTTGTCCCGTGTGATCCTCAAGAATCGACAGATCCGGGGGGAACATGACGATGAGCAACGTGCTGGCAGATTTCCGTTACGCGATTCGAGCGCTCCGGCGCCAACCGACGTTCGTGCTGATCGCCGTGCTGACACTGACGCTGGGGATTGGCGCCAATACGGCGATCTTCAGTGTGGTGAAAGCGGTGCTGCTCAATCCGCTGCCCTACCAGGACCCCGAGGAGATTGTCGTGCTCTGGGAGAGCAGCCCTGAGGGGATCCTCGGGCAGGTCTCGATTCCAACCTACCTGGACTGGCAAAGCGATGTGCGCACGATCGGCACGATGGCCGCTTACCGGCATGCCGATTTCAGCTACAAGGGCACCGGCGACCCGCGGACGGTGCCCGGCGTTCGGGCCACACCGGAGCTGTTCGATGTGCTGCGGGCCACCGCGCGTGTCGGCCGCACGTTCGTCGCTGACGAGGCGACCTGGGGCGCCGACCAGGTGGTGGTGCTCAGCCACGGGTTCTGGGAGCGTACACTTGGCGGTCGGTCGGGCATCGTCGGGACGGCCCTCGAACTCGACTCGCAGCCGTTCACAGTCGTTGGCATCATGCCTCCCGGGTTCGAGTTTCCCACCAGCGAGGATGTCGAGCTGTGGACGCCGCTGGCGTTCAATCCCAACGACGCACACGGGAGCTCGCGCCGCTCGCGGTCGCTCCTGGTCGTCGGGCGGATGACCTCGGGGACCAGCGCCAACCAGGCGCAGCAGGAGCTGAACGTCGTCGCCGCGCGGATCGCTACCGAGTATCCGGATTCGAACGAGGGCTGGGGCGTCCGCTTGGTCGCCGCGCACGAGCAGCTGGTGGCCGCCGCGCGGCCGGCGCTGTTCGTGTTGATGGGCGCAGTCGGCTTCCTCCTGCTCATCGTCTGCGCCAACATGGCCAACCTGCTGCTCGCGCGGCTCTCCAGCCGGCGCCGCGAGATTGCAGTCCGGGGCGCGCTGGGTGCTGGACGCTGGGCGGTGGCGCGACCCATCCTGGCAGAGAGCCTGCTGCTATCGCTGGTCGGTGGCGCCATGGGGCTGGCGGTCGCCGTCGGCGGTTTACGTCTGCTGGCGGCGCTGCCCGAGGGCCAGCTGCCGCGCATGGAGCAGATTCAGCTCGACGGCGGCGTGCTGCTGTTCACCACTTGCGTGTCGATCGTCGTCGCGATCGCCTTCGGGCTGGTGCCGGCGCTGCACGCGTCGCGGTCGCACCTGCGCGAGAACCTGAGCGAGTCGACCGGGACGACCGGAAGCTTCGCCGCCCGCCGGCTGCTGAACGGGCTGGTGGTCGTGGAGGTGGCGCTGGCGCTGATGCTGCTGGTGGGCGCGGGCCTGATGACCCGCAGCTTCGCTCGGCTGCTCGAGGTGAACCCCGGGTTCGAGCCGGACAACGTGATGACCGCCCAGGTGCTGCTGCCGCAGACGGCGTATCGTGAGCGGTTTCAGATGGTGCGGTTTTTCGAAGATGTCATCGAGCGGCTGGGCCAGGCGCCTGGGGTCGAATCGGCGTCGGCCGTCTCCTCGCTGCCGATGCAGTCACTGGGTGTCGCGCGGGCGCTGCCGTTCACCGTCGAGGGACAGCCCCCGCCCGAGGACGAGGACCCGCGGGCGGACGTGATCATGGTGGCGGCCGGATACTTCGAGACGATGAAGATTCCGTTGCGCAGCGGGCGCTTTCTCGACGAGCGCGACACGGAGGAGTCGCAGCGCACCGCTGTAATCAACGAAACGATGGCGCGGCGGTACTTCCCTGACGGGGATCCGGTCGGCCAGTTCATCGAGAACCCGCACGGCCGCGAGGAGGTCGTGGGCGTGGTGGCCGATGTGCGGGGCCAGAGTCTCTACAGCGAGCCAAAGAAGCAGGTGTATCTCCCGCTTCGCCAGAGCCCGGTCAACAGCATGGCCCTGGTGGCGCGCACCGAACGAGATCCGATGTCGTTCGCCAGCACCATTCAGCGCGAGATCTGGTCGATCGATGCGCAACAGCCGATTTACGACCTCAGCACGATGGATCAGCTGCTGGCGCGCTCGGTCTTCCTGCCTCGCCTCAGCACCACCCTGCTCAGCACATTCGCGCTCGGTGCCCTGCTGCTCGCGGCACTCGGCATCTATGGGGTGCTGTCCTACTCGGTCGGTCAGCGGACGCGCGAGATCGGGCTGCGAATGGCCCTGGGCGCCGACCTCGGCAACACCCTGGGGTTGGTGGTGCGCAACAGCATGCTCCTGATCGTGGTGGGGGTCGGCGTCGGACTGGGCGCGGCTGCCCTGCTGGCGCGTTCGATGGCCGGCGTGCTGTACGGGGTCAGCCCGTTCGACGTGCCCTCGTTCGCCTCGGCGGCCACGGTGCTGGTGGTTGCCGGTTTGGCCGCGAGCATGATTCCTGCCCGGCGGGCTGCCCGGGTCGACCCGATGGTGGCGCTCCGCGAGCAATAGGGCAGGAGAAACGGGCTGGGCGGTTACGTTAGGGGTCTGCCTGATCGGTCGTCACCCGGTCAATCCCGACCAATCGAACCGGGGCTGCGGTCACAGCCGCTTCACCAGCCGCACGACGTTGCCCAGTCCTTCGTATTCCACCGAGTCGAAATAGAGTAGGCTCAGCATGATGCCACGGCCGTGCGACGCGTAGATCGCCTTGCCCGTGGTGGCCTCTGGCACCGCCAGCCAGTCGAAGCCCGCGCCCTCGTCGGCAATGACCCACTCGCAGGTCTTCGCGTCCATCCGGAAGTAGACCGTCACGCGCCGGGCGGCCAGGTCGGGTTGAGCGAGTCTGCGACCGGTGAGCTCGGCCAGGCCATCCCGCCGGCGAAGGGCGGCCTCTTTCTGTTCGTAGGTGATGCCGAGATTGCCATGCTCGATCGCGTTCATCAGCAGCTCGATCAAGCCGATGCGCACACCCCCGCGCTCGTCCCGCGGGATCGTGCCACCGGTCTCCTCCAGCAGTTGTCCGGCGATGATCGGTACCCTGTCAAGGGTGTTGTCGAGCTCGAGTGTGAGCGTGCGCTGCGCGAACATCGCTCGCACTTCCCGTTCGGACGATCGACCCTTGACGCGGTCGGCGAGCTTCTTGACGAGGGGGACGAAGTCGGTGTCGAAGATCGGCTTGTGGATATAGTCGTCAGCGCCGTTCCTCAGTGCCTGAACGGCATATTCCTCGCAGCCGAAGCCGGTCACGAGAACGAAGATCGCCGACTCGTCCTCTTGGCGAATCGCCTCGAGCAGCTCCAGCCCGTCCATCTCCGGCATTCGCATGTCGGAGAACACGATGTCCGGGTGCAAGTGGCGAAACGTCTCGAGGCCTTGCCGGCCGTCGGGGGCGACGGCGGCCGGGTACCCCTGTTCTTCGACGAGGTTCTTCAGCAGCGTGCGGGAGCTGCTGTCATCATCGACGATCAGCACTTTCATAGGCTTGCCTGCTACGGAGGCCTAAGTGACCCCGGTCATAATTACGGTCGCATTCGGCCGCCGATGCATCCCACCAATGGCCGCGTTGGGCTTCGGGTCAGCGAGGTCGAATACTGCCGGTATGCTCTCTCCTCGCGAAGGGCGGAGCGAGCGCGACACTACTTAGCGAGCCCTCGGCGCGTGACCGTACATACGAACGGGACCACTAAGAACAGGATACCGCGGAACCGTCTCAGTCGAAAGCCTGCGCGACGTGGCGATGGACAAAGTGTCTGTGGCGTAGGTCGTCGGCCTTGAGCCTTGCTCAGAGATCCGGGTCCTGCCAGCGTCGCCGGGGCGCTAGGCGACCTGTGACCAACGAAGCAACGCAGTCCAGGCGAACGCCTCGCCGGGATAACTAGATTGGTTCGAGCTGGTCGGTGCGGACCCAGCCGACCTTTCCGTCCTCGAGGACTACCTCGACCCACGCCTCGGACCTGCGGTCGATCTGCACTTTGGTGCCCTCGTGCACCGCGAAGATCTGGAGTGTGCTGTCGTCTGACGGCGCGCTCTGGACTTCGACCTCCTCGGCCATGATTACCGCTTCCTCGGCCGAGCCGATTCCCATCTCGCGGATGGCCAGATTGATGCCGAGGACAAGGGAGACGGTCGCGCCCGCAATCGCGACCCGTCGGGCCCAGGTCGCCAGCGGCGTCGCTGGTCTGAGAATCGCGAGGATTACAGCCGCCATTGCCGTCAGGTAGGCGAGGGCCACCAGCCAAACCAGCGCCGCCAGAGGCAGCAAGCCCACCCACCAGCCGACCGTGCGGAGCACCCAGAACCTGGGCAGCGGGGTGATCTCGTCGGCGGTCAGCGAGCGGGCCAGTTCGAGATTGGCCAACAGGTCGTCGTCGCCCGGCATCAGCCGCCGCGCCCGTTCGTAATACAGTATCGCCGGTCCAAGCTCACCAAGTTTGAAATAGGTGTTCCCGATGTTGTAGTACAGCTCGCCGCTCTCGAGTCCCTCGTCGAGAATCTGCACGTAGCGCTCGAGCGCGCCGTCGAAGTCCCCGTCCTGGTAACGCTGATTGCCCTCGTCGAAGAAGGCGCCCTGGCCCGCCGACACGCTGGCCGTCAGGACTCCAATCCAGACGATCATCGTCAGCGTCACGAACGGTCGTGGAGTCATGACACCGCCTGGTCGAGATCGGACATCGCCTGCCCGGCACGGGTCAGCGTGTCCTGCATCGCTGCCGCGTCCGGTTCGGTGGGAGCAAACCGCTGACGGTCGCAGTCTTCCAAACATGCCAAGTAGACGTCGACCACCGCGTGTGCCACACCCCGCGACACTAATCGCGTACGGATCTCATCCCTGATCAATCCCGCTTCGGCGACGTTCAGCTTGTCGCCGAGAAAGCCCTGCAAGGCCCTTCCGACCTCGGCGTGGAACTCCCGGTGTCGGTCCGGCGAGCCAAGCGCCGCCGCCCTGGCGAGCCGCTGCTTCGCCAAACGCGAGGCGCGGCGACCACGTGCGTACGCCACGTCACCGGTCAACCGGTCCTGGTGACGGCGCACGGCGAGAGCGCCGCCAACCGCGAGTATCGGCACCAGCACCATCGCCCAGAACCGGACACCGCCGACGAACGTGTCGCCAACCGGGCGGAAGCTGGGTCTGGCAATCTGGATGAACCGGATGTCCTGGCGCTGCAAATCAATCCCGGTCCGGCGGCGGCCGGCCAGTCCGGTCGGTGTGGCCACCGGGTCGCCGGCGACGGTGAGGGTGATGGGGTCGGATGCCGCCACAGTGTAAGCGTTGGCACCAATGTCGAAGTAGGTCAGCTCGACCGCCGGAATCGTCACCTGACCCGGTGCGCGCGGCACAAGGACGTACTCGAATGTCTTGCTGCCCAGCACGCCGTCAGCGGTTGGTTCCACCCGTTCACTGACATCCGGCGGATACACCTCGAAGTCGGACGGAAAACCCAGTTCTAGCTCCGACAGGGTCCTGATGTTACCGGTCCCGGACACCTCGAGGCGATAGGTGAGCGCATCGTTGGTATCGGCCCGGGTGCGGTCGATTGAGGCCGATATCTCGAACTGTCCGACCAGCCCGTTGAACGTGTCCGGGCGCCCCGCCTCCGGGAGCGGGACGACCTCGATCTCGACCGAACTGGACCCGACAAAGAGGTTGCCACCAAAGATATCGCCGAACGGGTCACCGAACAGGCTGCGTGGTCGGCGCTGCACGCGCACCCGGGTCTCGAGCGTCAGCGGCTCCAGGGTCTTGGTGCCGGCACTGGTTGGGAACAAGGCGAGACGCCGGACCACCGTGCTGGCGTATTGCAGCCCATTGCGCACCACCTGCTCGACCCGAGCCTGTGGGTCGGCGAGCTCCTCCACCCAGAAGCCGGCGGTGCCCGGCTGCCGCGTCACGTTGTACCCGTCGACGTCCACTCGCGTAAAAATGCGGTACTCGACGATAACCGGCTCGTTCACATACACCCGTGGCTTGCTCGTTGTAGCGGTGACGAATAGATCTTCCGGTGCAACGCCGCCGTTCGCGCCGGGTGCACCCGATCGAGTAGCTGGCGCAGGCGCATCGGAGATGCGGATCGTCAGCGGCTCGGTGCGCAGGTCCTGCCCGCCGGCATGCACCACCACCGGTGCGATCTCGAACGTGCCCTCGGCTGTGGCCTGGTACCGATACTGCACCGTCAGCGTCATCGACGTGCGGCCGTTGACGATCTGCATCGACGTCGAGGTGCCAGATCCGAGGTAGGCCGCAAACGCCGACAGGTCGGGAAGCTCCGGGTCGCCGTCGAGCTGCTGGGTGCCTGAGAGTTCGACGTTCAGCACGAATTGCCGGTTCAGCGCAACGTCGTTCTGACTCAAGTAGGCTCGGGCCGTCTGTGCGGACCCCTCGGCCGGCAGTCCAACAACGAGACCGAGGACGAAGAGGAGTCGTCTCGCGGTCACCACGGCCTCCGCGGCGGACGGGCCGGAGTAGTGCTCCGACGCTGCCGCTGGATTTGGCTCGGGTCCTCGTCGATCGCCTGCAGCAGGCGCTCGGCCTCTTCTCGGCTCAGCTCCCCGGGTTGCGGCTGTTGCTCGCCGGGCTGCTGCTCCTGATCTTGCGGCTGATCCTGCTGACTTTGCTCCTCCTGGGTCTCCTCTTGTTCTTGTTCCTCGCTGTTCTGTTGCTGTTCCGGCTCCTGTTGATCCTGCTCTGATTGCTGCTCGTCCTGTTGGCCCTGGTTTTGGTCGTTCTCGTCCTGCCCATCCTGCTCGTCTTGCTGGTCTGGCGACTGTTCCTGCTCTTGCTGCTGAAGCTGCTCGAGCGCCACTTCCAGGTTGTGCTTGGCGTCGGTGTCGGACGGATTCCGTCTGATCGCCTCTCTATAGGCTTCGAGCGCCGGTTCGAGCTGCTGTTGTTTGAAGAGCGCGTTGCCGAGGTTGTACCAGGCTTGCGCCTCGATTGCCGGGTCCGCGTTCTCGACCGCCTGACGGTAGGCGTCCATGGCCCGCTGGAATTCCTCAGTCCGATATAGCGCGTTCCCGTCGTTGAACGGCACGATTGGCGAGTCTGGTGCCTCACGCAGCGCTTCCAGATACTGCTCGTGCGCTTCCTCATACCGACCCTCGTCGTAGAGCCGGTTTCCCGAGGCGACCGCGCCGCGACCTGCCTGTGCCGCGGCCGGTGAGGGCAGCGCCAGACAGGCCAGCGCCGCCGCGCAGATGAGCCCAGACGGACGACGAGACGCAAGACTCACTTGAACCTCCCTGTCCAAGCGATCCGGACGCGGCGTCGGTCCGAGACCAGCACCTCGGCGACCAGCAGCGCCAGCGCGAGCCCGAGAAACAGCTGGTATTGCTCGTCGAACAGCGTCACCTGTTCCGCTTCGAACTCCTGACCTTCACCGGCAGTGAGCTCCTCAGACAGCAGCGCCAGCTCGGTGCCCGCCGGGGAGGCGCGGTAGTAGGTGCCCCCGGTGCGCGTGGCGATCGATTGCAGGGTCGCTTCGTCGAGCCGGGTAGTCACCACGGTGCCATCGGTGTCCCGTTTGAATCCCTGCGCTCTGCCGGCGCCACCGATCTCCGGAATCGGTACCCCTGCTGCCGACCCGATGCCGACAGCGTAGATTCGAACCCCTGCCTCGAGCGCCCGCTCGACGGCGGCATCCACCTCTCCTTCGTGATCCTCCCCGTCGGTGATGACGACCAGCACGCGGTGACGCCGCTCGGTTTCGGCAAATGTGTCGAGCGCGACCTCGATCGCCTGCCCGATGTTGGTTCCCTGCACCGACAGCATGTCTGGGTCCATCGCATTCAGGAACAACGTTGCGGCGCCGTAGTCCAGCGTCAATGGGCTCTGCACGAACGCCTCGCCGGCGAAGGCGACGAGTCCGACTCGGTCGCCCTGCAGTCGGTCGATCAGATCGGCAATAGCGAATTTTGCCTTTTCCAGCCTGTTCGGCGTCATGTCCTCTGCCACCATAGAGGCCGACAGGTCGAGAGCGATGACAATGTCCTGACCTTCGCGGCGAATCGTTTCGACACGGGTGCCGAACTGCGGTCGAGCGAGCGCCGTTGCCACCAGGGCGACGGCGCTGACCAGCAGCACTGTCTTCGCCCGCTGCCCCGGGCGGCTGACGGTTGCCGTCAGGCGGTCGAGTAGTCCCCGGTCACCAAAACGAGCAAGATCGCGCCGCATCCGCGTCTGGGCCCACCATGACAGCGCGACCAGCGCCGGCACGAGTAGATAGGCGAACAACATGTCGCTGGCGGCAAACCTGAACATTACGGTATCTTCCTCAATACCGTCCGGGCCAGACCGGCCTCGAGCAGCAGCACTCCCAGACCGAACAATAGTGGCGTGTAGAACAGCTCGCCGTAGCGCGTGAATTGCTCCACCTCGATCTCGGTCGTCTCCAAAGCGTCGATCTCGTCGTAGATCCGCTCCAGACTCTCACGGTCTGTTGCTCTGAAGTAGCGACCGTTGGTGAGCCTCGCCGTTTCCTGAAGCGTCGGTTCGTCGACGTCGACGCGCATCTGTGCAACTCGCCGGCCGAAAATCGGGTCGTCGACCGGCACCGGCGCGGCACCCTGTGTGCCGGCGCCGATCGCGTATATACGCACGCCGAGCGCCTG
>JASLOY010000106.1 GCA_030745255.1 Vicinamibacterales bacterium | reverse complement strand
GGTGCACCATCTGGAAATGCCAGACCCGCTGGCCGGTCGCCGCATCGAGACAGACCAGGCTCTCGGCGAACAGGTTGTCGCCCAGCCGGTGTCCGCCGTACCAGTCGTTGGTCGGTGTGCCAATCGGCAGATAGACGTAGCCCAGCTCCTGGTCGGCGCTCATGATGCTCCAAGCGTTGGCGTTGCCGGTGTAGGTCCAGGAGTCGTCCTCCCAGGTGTCGTTGCCGATTTCACCCGCCTGCGCGACGGTGTGGAACGTCCAGCGCAGCTCGCCGGTGCGCGCGTCGAACCCGCGAATGTCTCCCGGCGGCGCGGTCTTGTAGCGCGGCCCGTCGGCGATCGACGAATTGACGATGACGACGTCGCCTACCACCATCGGCGGCGAGATCACCTGATAGGCGCTGCGGTCTATCTCGCGGCGGAGCCCCTGGGTGAGGTCGATCTTGCCGTCTGACCCGAACCGGCCGATCGGGCGTCCGGTGGCGGCGTCGAACGACCACAGATGCGCATCGACGGTGGCGAGATAAACTCGCGCCTCGTTACCATCGGTCCAGTACCCCACACCGCGCGAGTTCCACCCGAGGTTGGTCGGCCGACCAGCCTCTTCGTAGAACTCGTAGCTGCCGATGTCCCGCACCCACAGCTGCTCGCCGGTCTGGGCGTCAATCGCCGCGACGATGCTGAGCGACGTGCGGATATAGAGCACGCCATCGATCATCAGCGGCGTCGCCTTGAACCCGGCCGGTGTGAGCCGTCGGTTGTCGCCGGCAATAGCTCCGTCGGGCGATTCCCATTGCCAGGCGACCTGGAGCTGGTCGACGTTGCCTGCGTCAATCTGGTCGAGCGGCGCGTACTTGGTGCTGCCGTCGTCGCCGCCATAGCTCGGCCATTGCCCGTCAGGCGCGCCGTGCTGGGCCAGCACCGGTGGCGCGACCAGGAAGGTCGTCAGCAGGCACGCTATTGTCACGATGGTTCTCTGCGCGGTCATCACCAGACTCCTCGCGGACCCACCCGCACCGCTCGGGGCGGGCCGGTCCACACACGTGCCGGGCTTCGTGTCTCTTGGTGTCCGACTACACTATAGTGGTCGCGACACGGGACAAAAGGAAAACGAGGCTGATTATACGCACATGAAGCGGGATCAGGATGTCCAAACTGCGGTCGGCGCCGACCATATCGACCTGGTCGAGTGGTATTTCGAGCAGGGCTGGACCGACGGGCTGCCGGTGGTCCCGCCGACGCCGGAATCGGTCGCCGCGATGGTCGAAGCGCTCGGCGGCGACGCCGAGCGCCTCGAGACGCGGGTCCCGCCCCGGTGGGGCAATCTGACCCGCGGGGTGCTGGCGATCAACATGGTGCTGGCCGGCTGCAAACCGGCCTACGCTCCGGTGGCCCGCGCCGCGATGCTCGCGCTCTGCAGCTCGCATTTCAACCTGAATGGCATCCAGGCCACCACCCACATGGCGGCGCCACTGCTCGTGGTCAACGGCCCGGTCCGCGGCGAGCTCGGGCTGAACGCCGGCGCCAACGTGTTCGGGTCCGGCAACCGCGCGAACGCCACGATCGGCCGGGCCATCCGACTGGTCCTGCTCAACGTCGGCGGCGCCTGGCCGGGCGACCTCGACAAGAGCACGCTTGGCCACCCGGGCAAGTACACCTTTTGCATCGCCGAGAACGAGGAGGCGAGCCCCTGGGCGCCGTATCACGTCGAGCGGGGCTACCGGCCTGACGACAGCACCGTCTTCTGTATCGCGGCCGAGGGGCCGCACAGCGTCACCAATCATGTGGCGGACGACCCCCAGGGGGTGCTCGACAGCATCGTGTCGGCGATGAGCACCATCGCCCACAACAACGCCGTCAGCAGCGGCTCATGCGCCGTGGTCATCGGGCCGGAGCACGCCATGACGATTGCCGGTCGGGGGTGGGGCCGGTCTGACGTCCGCCAGTATCTCTGGTCGCATACGACGAACACCTACGACGACATCAGCTTCGGCGGCCGCTACGGGAAGATCTATAACCGGAACCTGCCGAAGTGGTACAGGCGCCAGTCTGGTGCGCGCATCCCGGTCGTGCCGTCACCGGACGACATCCACCTGTTCGTCGCCGGCGGCGAGGCAGGCCGATTCTCGGCGTTCCTGCCCGGCTGGGGCCACATGACGTCGCCGGTCTTGCGTGCCATTGATGAAGGCGCCCCCTCAAGCTGCGAAAAGTGCATCGATGGAACCTGTGAGCTCTGACGAGCAGGCTTTGGGCTGTAGGCTTTGGGCTCCGAGCTTCAGGCATCGGCCTTTAGGAGACCAGACTTCATGACTACGCCTTCCTCTCTCCCCACCGGCCAGATCGTGTTCGACCCGCGAGGTGATGTGACGGCCGCCACCCTCACACCGGCACCTCGGCTCGCGACGCTGGAGGGTGCACGGGTCGGCGTGCTCGACAACTCGAAATGGAACGCGTCGAAGCTGCTGCGGCAGACCGTCAGACTGCTGGAGGCCGAAGCCGCACCGGGAGCGATCAACCGCTATACCAAAGACAGCTTTTCGAGAGTCGCTCGGGCCGAGCTGCTGGACCGGATTGCCGCCGCGAACGACGTCGTCATCACCGCCATAGGCGATTGAGGCTCCTGCACGTCGTGCAGTCTGCACGACGCGGTCGGGTTGGAGGCACGAGGGGTGCCGACGGCCGCCATCATCACCGCTGCATTCGCACATGAGGCCGAGGTGCAACGGGCAGCGCTCGGCGCGGATCAACTCGTTCCAATCATCATCACGCATCCGCTCAGCACCCTGTCCGAGGATGAGATCCAGGCTCGGGCGGTTGAAGCCGTGTCACAGCTTCACACGGTCCTGCTCGGCCACTAGGGAGACTTCGCGCATCGATGCTCGTCAATCTTGCCTACGGCCGCACCGGTCTCCCCGTCGAGTTCCCGGACGACCAGACCACGGTGATCGAGCCAACCTACCTCGACGGCCTGCCGAACCAACCCGGCGCGGTTCGTGAGGCGCTCGCGCGCCCGCTCGGCACCGCCCCGCTCTGCGACCTGGTCGAGAAGAACCAGACAGTCGCCATCTCGGTCTGCGACATCACGCGGCCGATGCCAAGCGCTCTGGTGTTGCCGGTCGTGCTCGAGGCGCTGTCGCACGTGCCGACCGAGCAGGTCGCCATCCTGATTGCCAGCGGCACACACCGCGCGACGACGCGTGACGAGCTGGTGGAGATGCTGGGCGCCAAGGTGGTCGACACCTGCCGCATCGTCATTCACGACGCGTTCGACGACACAGCGCTGGTCTCGCTGGGCGAGGTCGACGGCCGGATTCCGGTCTGGCTGAATCGCGCCTGGACGGAAGCCGATGTCCGGATTACGACCGGGTTTGTCGAGCCGCATTTCTTCGCCGGGTTCAGTGGCGGCCCGAAAATGGTGGCGCCTGGATTGGCAGGGTTCGAAACGATTATGCGGCTGCACGACGCCGAGATGATCAGGCATCCGGAGGCCCGCTGGGGCATCACCGATGGGAACCCAATTCATGACGGCATCCGTCGGATCGCGGCACGTTCTGGTGTGGACTTCAGTATCGATGTCGCCATCAACCGCGACCGGCAGGTCACCTATGTCGCCGCCGGAGAGCTGTTCACGGTGCATCGCACGGTTCGCGAGGTCGTCAGGCGAACGGCGATGCAGGCGTTCTCGTCGCCATTCGACGTCGTGGTCACCACCAACAGTGGCTACCCACTCGACCAGAACCTCTATCAGACGGTGAAGGGGATGTCGGCCGCCGCGCAGGTTGTCAGACCCGGGGGGGTCATACTGTGCGCTTCCGCATGTTCGGACGGCTTCCCGGACCACGGCGATTACCTGGACATATTGACTCGACGCGAGAGCGCGGAAGGACTGCTGGAGATGATCAACGCCCCCGGCCACAACCGTCACGACCAGTGGGAAGTGCAGGTTCAGGCCCAGATTCAACAGCGCGCCGAAGTGTTGTTGCAAACTGACGGACTGACAGACGATCAGGTCCGCTCGGCGCACCTGACACCGGTCGACGACGTGGGCAAGGCGGCCCGCGGTGCGTTGTCGCGGTTCGGGCCCAGCGCCCGGCTGTGCGTGCTGCCCGAGGGACCACAGACCATACCCTACCTGGCGGGGAGCGCATGAGGACGACCGCACTGCTGCTTGGGGCGGCGGTCTCGGCGGCCTGCGCTGGCCCGGCGCCACTCACAGTCGAGGAACGGGTCGACGCCCTCGTTACACAGCGGGTCCAATCGACGGGACCCGGCTGCGCTGTCGGCATTGGGCGCGCCGGCGAGGTACTCTACGCTCAGGGCTACGGCATCGCCAACCTCGACCACCAGGTCGCGATTACCCCGGACACCGTGTTCGACGTCGGGTCGGTCACCAAGTAGTTCACCGCCGCGAGCATCGTGCTGCTCAGCCTCGACGGTGCCCTTTCGTTGGACGACGACATCCGCACGCACCTACCCGAGCTGCCCGACTACGGCACCACGATCACCCTCCGGCACCTGCTGCATCACACCAGCGGCATCCGTGACTACCTGAACCTGATGGCGCTGGGTGGCCGGGAATTCTACGCGCCAATAAGTCACCAGGACATCGTGGAGCTGATGGCGCGCCAGCGAGCGCTCAATTCGCAGCCCGGGGAACGCTACCGTTACAGCAATACAGGCTTCATGCTGCTGGCTACCGTCGTGGAACGGGTGTCGGGACGGTCCTACGGGACATTCGCGCACGAGCGAATATTCGAGCCATTGGGCATGAGCCAGACCTTCCTCCATGAAGACGCCGAGCGGATCGTGCCAGACAGGGCGACCGGATATGCGCCGGACGAGAACGGCGGCTACCGGATGGTGCACAACAACAGCTTTGCGACCGCTGGCGATGGTCAGCTCTACACCACCGTCGGTGACCTGCTGCGCTGGAGCCATGCCTTCATGACACACCGGGTGGCCGGTCCAGAGCTCAGCGACGTGATGCTCGAGAGTGGCACCCTGGCCGACGGGGAGCCGACCAGCTATGGCGCCGGTCTGTCCCTCGGCGCCTATCGCGGCCTCGCGACGCAGGGGCACGGCGGCAGCACGTGGGGTTTTCGCGCACGGCTCGAGCACTTTCCGGACCAGGAGCTCGCCGTCGCGGTGATCTGTAATCGCGAAGACCTGGACCCTGGGGCGTTCGTCAACGACGTGGCGAACATCTACCTCGCAGACCGCCTCGATCCGGCGCCCGAAGCGAACCAACCCCAGCGGCCACGCGGTGGTCCGTCTCCGGAGCCGACACCGGTAACGGTCGAGCTCAACGACTATCTGGGTCACTTCCACAGTGAGGAGCTGGACGCGACATATCACGTCCAGATCGAAGACGAAAAACTCGGCGTGCGGATCGAGCGATGGCCGGCGCTGGCGCTGGTGCCGACCGGCGACGACACGCTGGTCGGCCTCGACTTTCCGGCCTGGACCGGCCCCAGACGGGTCGAGCTGGCGTTCAGCCGCGACGCCGCCGGCACGGTGACCGGTTTCGTGCTGTCGGCCGGGCGGGCGCGCGACATCAGGTTCACGCGTGCGTCGATGCTCTAGCAGGCCGTGGCAATAGCCCCCCGCTGCATTCGAACGGCGCTGCATCGCGCCCAGGGCGGCGCTGGGCCGCTCTCGACAGCGGTCGAATACAGGCCGGTATTCTCCTTTGTCGCGCCTTGTGGGGCGCACGCATCGCCACTCTCGGTGCGACGCGGGGTCTGACCACGGGCTGCTAGTCGCCACGGCCGGTACGTCTTGCCCGTCAGGACGGCCCTACACGAAAAAAGGCCGGACGCTCTGAGGCGCCCGGCCCATTGTGGTCTCGGTTCGAGAAAATCGCCGTCGCTACTGTCCGGTCGTCGTGTCGATTGCAGGCGCCTCTACGGTGCCGTAGTAGCCGAGCATCATCTCTTCCCAGGTCTGATCGCCCCAGTGCACTTCGGCGGTCGGGTCTGGGTTGAACCGGTTGTTGCCCGAGTTGTCGTAGTGGAACTCCGCCTCGATGACCGAGCCCTTCGGCATAAAGATTGGCTCAGCGAGCCGGTAATTCAACTGCCAGTTGAAGTCGTAGTTCGGAACCCAGAGCGCGACATCCGAGCTCCCGTCCGGACGCGTGACGGTGTACTTGGCGGACTTCCCGCGCACGTGCATGTGCGGCATCATGGTCGCAAGATAGGTGTCCTTTTCAATCGTCCGATTTGCGGTCACCGCGTAATCGGCGTTCCCCGGCTCAATAGCGAACTGGACATTGATGACCTGCCCGCCACCGGCCTCACGCGGCCTCGTCTCCGACGGGTTCGCCAGCACGACGCCCCAGCTGCTCACGTCGTCGACCGGCTCACCGATAGTCGTGTAGTGCATCTGCGCTTCGATGTCGGCGCCGGCCGGCAGCCTGACGGCCACCCCGTCGTCGTACACTGTCCCGATGCGATTCGGCACATAGCCGCCAACGCTGGCCCCCTCGGCCCGCGTCCGTGTGCGGTCACGCTGAAGCCTGACTTCACCGGTGGCCGGCTTCCCGTCGTCCTCCATGACCTGGGCGATGACGTGGTGCACCACTCGCCGGTCTCCCGGTCTGAACTCGTGCGCCGAGATCCAGACATCCTCCTTGAGATTGGTCGGAACGGTCACATAAGAATACGGCACGGTGCCATCGGCCGGCACGCTGAACGGCTCGAGGAAGGTGAAGATCAGATCCGGCTCGCCGATCGACCAGCCATCGGCGAACTGGGGCACCTCGGGCAGGTCGGCCGCGTTCCCTTCCAGGGAGCCGCCATCGACCCACGCCGCGATGGTGTCAATCTCGGCCTGCGTCAGGCTCGCGTCGTTCTCGTAGGCGCGAATACTCGAGTCGGCGCCCCAGGGCGGCATCTCCTTCGACAGCACCTTTGCCTTCACGGCGCGCGCCCAGGGACGAGCGTCTTTGTAGGTAATCAGCGACATCGGAGCCAGGTGGTTCGGCCTATGGCAGGCAACACAATTCTCGTACAAAATAGGTGCAACGTCCTTGGCGAACGTCGGAGCGTCGGCCGCGGCCTCTGCGTTGGCAGTGCCGGCAACACCCAGCATCAGCAGCGCCGCACAGGCGCCGATCAGCATCGTAGATACTCGCATCACACACTCCCCCCCTAGCAGTCAGTCTGTGCCAACACACACAGCTTCTGTTAAGTATCGCCCATTCTATGGAGAAGTCCAGCGGATTCTCCGGCGACGGGCTGGCCTGTGTCAGCCCGCACGACGGCCCTCCGCCACGGGCCTTCCTCTACCGGCCTGACGACGCAGGAGGCGCCCCATAGCGCAAGAGCACCGCCGACTCGCCGTTTTTCCCCACGGCCTCGTCGATCATCTCCCCCATCAGGTCGCGGCGCTCGAGAATGGCGCCGATCTCCTTGCCGCTGAGCCACTCGTCCAGCGCGGCGGTGAGCGTCTGCTCGTCGAGTTGCAGCATCCGCTGCCAGAGATCGCGATCGATCTGTATCATGTCCGGATTCACGAGCTCCTCGTCCGGCGAAAACGAACGGGAATGGTCGATCAACATGAGGTTCCAGGCCTCGTCCAGCAGCCAGTTGCCCGCGTTGAAGTCCTGGTTGTAGATGAGGTTGTCGAACATCCTGGCGCGGATCATCTGGATGGTCCAGTACCCGCGATACCGGTTTGGGGGCGAGGGAACGCCGCCGCCAAGGTCCTTGAAGCTTTGCGCTGGACTGACCCACATGATCGCGGCGCCGAGCTCACCCCGGATCCGCCGCTCGACTTTGACCGGCACCATTCCGAGCGCGAGCAGCTTGTCAAGCTCGTAGGCGGCGATCTCCGCCTTGTAGCTCTCGAAGTGGCCGCGCTGGATGCCAGGCTTTAGCGGTTTCCAGGCGAACTTGTCGACCGGCCCGCCAGGCGCGAGACTGGCCGACTTCGGGTTCGTCACGCCGACCGGAATATCTTCGAGCCCGAGGATCTCGGCGGTCTTCATGTGCGCCTCGATCTCAGCTTCCCGTCCAGGCCACGTCTTGGCGCTGACCGGATCGGTATTCTGTGCCGTGGCACCCGGCACCCAGACCAGTGCCAGGAGTGCAACCAGCATCGTCACGTGCATGATTCGCTGTCTTGAGGACATGTCCGCCTCTTCTGTCTCGCAATCGGGTCCGGCTTCCACCTCCGCCGGCGCCAACCTCGCCCGTTGCGTCGTTAGTACAGCACCAACCGTTCGCCCTTTTGCGCGATCAACGTATCGAAATGCTCGGCCAGCTTGTCGCGCCGCTCGATGACGGCGTCCACTTCCCCACTGTTCAAGTAAGGGCGTGTGTGCTCCACCAGCTTCGCGCGGGTCAGCTCGCGCATCCGCTCGAGCAGCTCGCGGTCGCACTGGGTGACATTCTGGGGCCCCTGGAGCTCGCCCCACAGTCGAAATGCCCTGGAAAAATCGATCATCCACAGCTTCCAGTCAGAACTGTAGAGGATGTTGCCTTGGTTTCGGTCGGTGTCATAGACGAGCTCAGCGAAGACGAGCATCCGGTAGTACTGCTGGGTGTACGCCTGCATGTCGTCCGGCCAGCGGCGCTCCAGCAACCTCGTCTCCTCGTTCATCATCACGTCGTCGATCCACCAGGTCATCGCACCGCGTGTGCCGTTCCAATCCCGCTCCACTGTCACTGGCATCATGTGGTCGATGCCGAGCAGCTCGGCAACCCGATACGCGGCGATGTTGTAGCGATAGGCATCGACGAAGTTCAGCTCCTCCCGCCGTCCCAACCGTTTCCGGTCTTCCCGCTCGTTCACGGACTGGAACCCGACGTCGTGCGTCACGGTCCCGTCACTCAGCGTCAGCCGCCAGGGCCGCGTTACGCCGCGTCCGATCGGTCTGGAGTCGACCACCTCGGCGGTCAACATGAACTCCTCGACCTGCGTCTTGTCGAGGTCGAGCGGCTGCGCGGTTGCAGTAGCGGCGACGGCAGCCAGGAGGACTGCGGCAGCCACGGAACCGTTCGCCGCTCTCAGGAGCTCTGCTCCTTACATGCGCCGCGTCGCCGCGTTCTGGCTCACCTGCCAGACCCGCCGAATCGGCGAGTTTTCAGACAACGGATTGCCCTCTTGGACAGAACGACACCGACCACCGGAACCGAACGGGAGCTGTGCCCGGGCAGGCCGGGGCCCGGAGCAAACGTGCCCGCTTGGACAGCCATACCGTCCGGGTCTGGTGAACGCACGCAGGACGCCCCCCTCGTTCGCACTTGTTGTGAAGCGAGCGCATTA
>JASLOY010000105.1 GCA_030745255.1 Vicinamibacterales bacterium | reverse complement strand
GGTCTCACGGACATGGTCGTCGATGACCCTCGGACCACGTGTCAGGTCACCGTACTCAGCGGTATCCGACACTGAATAGCGCATTCCGGCGATCCCCTGCTCGTCCATGAGGTCCACGATCAACTTCAGCTCGTGCATGCACTCGAAGTAGGCGATCTCGGGCTGGTAGCCGGCGTCGACCAAGGTCTGGAAGCCGGCCTTGATGAGCTCGCTGACGCCACCGCACAGCACCGACTGCTCGCCGAACAGGTCGGTCTCGGTCTCTTCCTTGAACGTCGTCTCGATCACGCCCGCCCGGGTCACCCCAAGCCCTTTGGCGTAGGACAGCGCGAGCTGTTTCGCACCACCGGTTGCGTCCTGTTCGACCGCGATCAGGGCCGGCGTGCCGCCGCCTTCGAGGAACACCTCCCGCACGCGGTGCCCCGGCGCCTTTGGTGCGATCAGCGTCACGTCGACATCGGACGGTGGCGTGATCGTCTTGTATCGGATGTTGAAGCCGTGCGCGAACATCAGCATGTTGCCTGACTGCAGATTCCCCGCGATCGACTCCTCATAGATGCCCCGCTGCTTGGTGTCGGGTGCGAGCAGCATGATGACATCGGCCCAGGCCGCCGCCTCGCTCCCGCTCGTCACCGTGAGCCCATCCGCCTCCGCCTTGGCACGCGAGCGACTGCGGTCGGCGAGCGCGACCCGCACATCGACCCCGCTGTCCTTGAGGTTCAGCGCATGTGCGTGCCCTTGTGAGCCGTAGCCGAAGATCGCCACCTTCTTGCCCTGGATGAGAGAGAGATCAGCCGAGTCGTCGTAGTGAATCGTTGCCATTCTTGCCTCGTGGTGGAGATGGCCCGGGTGCGCCGGGCCTGAAAAGACGCTGCTGTCTACAGCGCGTCAGACGGAGTGGGATACGTTGTCGTCGGTCTCGATTGGCGTCGACTCGCCAGTGGGCTCTGTCGCCACGCTCCGCTGCCCGCGCGACATCGCGACCCGGCCGGTACGCACCATCTCGAGCACCCCATACGGCCGGAGCACGCCCAGTAACCCGTCGATCTTATCCTCGGTTCCTGTTGCTTCGATGATGAGCGAGTCGGGCGCCACGTCGACGACCCGGGCGCGGAACGTGTCGACGAGCTGCATTACTTGGGTGCGGGTCTCGTGGGTCGCCGCGACTCGGATGAGCGTGAGGTCACGGATAACCGCCGCCTCGCCTGTCAAGTCGGTGACCCGCAGCACGTTCACCAACTTGTACAGATTCGCCTCGAGCCGGCGCCCGCCGTTGGCGTCGGTGTCCACCACGATCGTCATCCGCGACACACCGTCTGTCTCGGTGTGGCCCACGGTGAGCGACTCGATGTTGAACGCCCGACGGCGAAACAACGAGGCAACCCGGTTCAGCACACCGGGTTTGTCCTCGACGTGCACGACAAAGGTATGACGCATCTTTTTATATGGGGCTTCGCCCCAAACCCCACGCGGCCACTCGTGGGGCCCCCTCGCCCCACGCCGTGGCCGCGGGGCGCGCACGTGCGCGCCTTTGGCTAACTAGAAAGACGGTCGGCGAAGCCCTCAAGCGCCTCCTGTCTTCTGACTTCCGACTTCTGACTTCCGACTTCTGACTTCTGACTTCTGACTTCTAAGAGGCTACTCCCTCAGTCATCCGCCGTCTCGACGATCGGGCTAGGGCTCTGGCGGCGCAGCATCTTCATATGGGGCTACGCCCCAAACCCCGGCTCGTCGCTTGTGGGGCCCCTTCGCCCCACGCCGCATCCTCGCGGGCGCGCACGTGCGCGCCTAATCATCCGCCGTCTCGACGATCGGGCTAGGGCTCGGGCGGCGGATCATAGCGTGCAGGTCGGCGCCAGCCGGCACCATCGGGTAGACGGTGTCCTCCTGCTCGACCTGAAAGTCGATTACCACGGTCCCGGACTCGGCGCGAGCCATCTCTATGGTCGGCACCACGTCCGGTCGGCGCAACACGGTCGCGCCGCGCAACCCGAACGCCTCGACGAGCTTCGCGAAGTCTGGGCTCAACAGCGGTGTCGCGGCATATCGACGTTCGTAGAAGAACTCCTGCCACTGCCGCACCATGCCCAGATAGCCGTTGTTGATGATCGCGACGTTGATCTTGATCTTCTCCTGCGCGATGGTCGCCAACTCGCACATCGTCATCTGGAAGCCGCCGTCGCCGACAACCACCCACACTTCGGCCTCGGGCCGCGCCAGTTTCGCACCGATGGCGGCCGGCAACGCGAACCCCATCGTGCCGAGACCACCGGACGTGATGAGCGACCGAGGCTCCTGGTGATGGTAGTACTGGGCCTCCCACATCTGATGCTGCCCGACGTCGGTCACGACCACCGCCTGACCGTCGGTCAGCCGCCAAATGTCGTTGATGACGTGCGCCGCGTAGAGATGCCCGCTGTCGGGGATGTTCTGGACGTCGCGGACCGCCGAGTCTCCCTTCATCTCGGTAATCGCGGCGAGCCAGTCGCCTCGGTCGCCACGCTCCACCTTCGGCAGGAGGTCGCGCAGCACATTGGCCAGATCGCCGGCCAAGGTCACATCCACGAGAACGTTCTTGTTGAACTCGGCCGGGTCGATGTCGATGTGGATCTTCCGCGCATTCGGCGCATAGGTCTTGAGGTTGCCGGTAACGCGGTCGTCGAACCGCATGCCGAAAGCCAACAACAGGTCTGCCTCCTGAATCGCCTGGTTCACCCAGGCCTCGCCGTGCATCCCCATCATGCCCAGATTCAAAGGGTGCAACGCCGGGAACGAGCCGATGCCGAGCAGCGTCATCGCGATCGGAATGTTGGCCCGCTCGGCAAACTCGCGCACCAGATCCGTGGCACTCGACAGCATGACACCGTGCCCGGCGAAAACAACCGGCCGTTTCGCGCTGTTGATCAGCTCGACCGCCTGCTGATACTCGGCGTCAGACGCCCGCAGATTGGGCCGATAGCCCGGCAGTTGCACCGGGCTCGGGTCCCAGACAAATTCACCGGACGACTGTTGCGCGTCCTTCGTGATGTCGACCAGCACCGGTCCGGGTCGACCCGACCGAGCCACATAGAACGCCTCGTGAATCGTCGACGCCACCTCGGAGACGTCCGACACCAGATAGTTATGCTTCGTGATCGGTAGCGTGACGCCGGTCACGTCGGTCTCCTGAAAGGCGTCCGACCCGATGAGCTTGCCGCCAACCTGTCCGGTGATGCAGACCATCGGCGACGAGTCGAGCATCGCCGTTGCAATACCGGTCACCATGTTGGTCGCGCCCGGTCCGGAGGTGGCCACCGCCACGCCAACCTCGCCGCTGGCCCGCGCATAGCCGTCTGCCATGTGCGTCGCGCCCTGTTCATGACGCACCAGGACGTGGCGGATCGGATATTCGAGCAACGCGTCGTAGGCCGGCAGAATCGCCCCGCCGGGATACCCAAATACGGTCGAAACCCCTTCACGCACCAGGGATTCCCACAGCATCTGCGCGCCGGTTCTGATGTTCCCCATGATCTACTTTCGCTCGTCGCCTGCTCTCGAGCTACCGCGAGACACGCCTGACTCCTGACTTCTAGAACGTACCGTTCACGCCACCGTCACCGCGCCTTCGGCCGCCGACGTCACCAGCCGGCTGTACTTCGCCATCACACCGGTCGTATACCGCGGCGCCGGTACCTGCCAGTTCCGCAGACGCGCAGCGATCTCGGCGTCGTCGAGCTCGACCCGGAGCTCGCGGGCTTCGAGGTCGAACACCACGATGTCGCCGTCGTGAACCGCCGCAATCGGCCCGCCCTGCGCCGCCTCCGGCGCCACATGACCAGCCATCAGGCCGCGTGTGGCACCCGAGAACCGCCCGTCGGTGAGCAACGCAACCGAATCGCCCAATCCGGCACCGACAATAGCGGCCGTGACCGCCAGCATCTCGCGCATGCCGGGTCCGCCGCGCGGTCCCTCGTAACGAATGACCACGACATCACCTGGCTGCAACGTGTCCTGCTCGACCGCGGCAAACGCCGCCTCTTCGCTGTCGAACACACGTGCGGGCCCCCGGTGCCGTCTGGTCCCGTAGCCACCGGCAACCTTGACCACACAGCCCTCCGGCGCGAGGTTGCCCTTCAACACGATCAGACCGCCTGTTGGTGTTATCGGGTCATCCACCGGACGCACCACCTCTTGCCCCGGGGTTTCCTCGGCCGAGCTTGCTTCGTCGCCGATCGTCTTGCCTGTTACGGTGATCGGCTCGGGATGGAGGACACCGGCCTCCAGCAGTCGCCCGGCGAGCAGCCGGCTGCCACCAGCACGATAGAGATCGGTCGCGACGAACCGACCGCTGGGCTTCAGGTCGGCCAGCAGCGGTGTCTGTCTGCTGACGCGGTCGAAGTCTTCGATACTCAGCTCGACGCCCGCTTCCCGCGCAATCGCCAGCAGGTGCAGTACGGCGTTGGTCGAACCACCGGTCGTTGCCACCGACGCGATACCATTCTCGAGCGCCTCGCGCGTCAT
This sequence comes from Vicinamibacterales bacterium, assembly GCA_030745255.1. Taxonomy (GTDB): domain Bacteria; phylum Acidobacteriota; class Vicinamibacteria; order Vicinamibacterales; family UBA8438; genus NP936. Next base: position 4,873 of record JASLOY010000105.1, on the reverse strand, counting down.
GACCTGCCGCGGCCGTCGGTCGGCTCGTGCCAGGTCCATCACCAGCCGTCCAGTGTCACGTGCCACCTGCTCTTTGCGCTTCTCCAGCGCCGGGACGGCGTTGTAGCCCATCGGCGAAATTCCGATGAGCTCGCACACGGTCGACATGGTGTTGGCTGTGAACTGCCCACCGCAGGCGCCGGCGCCCGGGCAGGCACTGGCTTCGAGCGTCGCCAACTGGGTGTCGGTCATCTTGCCGGCGGCGTGGGTGCCCACCGCCTCGAAGACATCCTGAATCGTGACGTGGTGCTCGTCGAACTGCCCCGGGGCAATCGAGCCGCCGTAGAGCACCAACCCCGGTATGTCGAGCCGGGCCAGCGCCATCACGCCCCCCGGTATCGTCTTGTCGCACCCCACCAGCACCACGAGCCCATCAAACATGTTGCCCCGCGCCACGAGCTCGATCGAGTCGGCGATGACCTCGCGGCTGACGAGCGAGGCCCGCATCCCCTCGCTGCCCATCGAAATGCCGTCGGAGATCGACACCGTGTTGAACTCCATCGGCGTGCCGCCCGCCGCGCGGACCCCCTCTTTGATGTGCTCGGCCAGCTCTCGCAAGTGGAAGTTGCACGGACCGATTTCGATCCACGTATTGGCCACGCCGATGATCGGTCGCTTGAGCGCCGCATCGTCGAAGCCCACTGCCTTCAGCATGGCGCGCGCCGGCGCCCGCGAAGGCCCGTCGGTGATGGCGCCGCTTCGTGTCTTGCCTGGTGTTGAGCTCATGAGTGTCCTAAAGGTCCCCAAGAAAAGAAAGGGCCATCATCCGATGCAGATGATGGCCCTGAGGGTGTTCCTCGTCGGTCGGGTACATCATCCGCTGGCCGCCGGCGTAATGACTACGCCGACGCTGCGAACAACGACCACGAGAGGACGAAACTGATCTGGAAACATCGGCATTATCGCAAGATCGTTCTCACATTCTAGCGTGGGCCAGGAATCAGGCTCAAGCTTATAATTCTTACTGTTTCATAACGCTGACGAATAACCCGGCGCGCTCTCCTTCCCCAGATGGGCCGCGTGACTGTTGGACATCCGGCGCCCCGCCGGCCAGCCACGTTGATATTCTGAATTTGACCTCGACTCACCGGGTCGGACGAAAAAGACAGTTCTGCCAATGCGGTTCAATTCGCGCCCATGCGTGCTCTCTGTCGTTCTGACCCTGGTCGCTGCCTTCATCGCGGCACCGGTTGTCGTCTGCTGCTCGATTGACGCGAATCACGGGCCGCATGAGTGTCCCCACACCGCCACACCAGGCGCCGTCTGCCCAATGCACGCAGGCGGTCACGATGCCTCAAATGTCGGCGGGAACAGCACGTGGCGTCAGTGCGGCTCGACCGTGAATCTGCTCGATTGGATTCACGCCCCTGTCGCATCGCCCGAGACTGCCGAACGCAGCATCGGCACCGCTCCGGACTCGACTCCAACCAGCGAGCTCGCGTTGTTGAAACCGTTCGAGCTACAGGCGGAACCCCCATCTCCTCCACCGCGCAACTGACGGCCAGTCCGGTTCATCTATCCATACTTTCTTGCCTCCGCCTGCGACCGACCTCTGCTCGGGCCGAATCGACGGCGTGAGAGCAATGTCGTCACGTGCCCCGTCGGGTTCGTCCGCGGAGGTTCCATGTTTCGCTGTAAGACCCGTTGGAAAACCGTATTCGCGTCCATCGTCCTGACAGCCACCTCCGCCAACGCCCGAGCTCAGGATGTGACCTGGGGGGGCGTTTTGGTCGACCCACAGACGTTGCCGCTTCCAGGGGTGTCGGTCGACCTTCACACTGTCGACGGCGACTTCGTGGCAACCACCCCCACCGACCGGGCAGGACGCTTCGAGTTCACCGTGCCGGCCGGCACCTACCAGCTGACGGCGAGCCTGATGGGCTTTGCAACGTTTTCGGAGCAGATGACCGTCGCACAGGGAAGTGACGTCAGAATCGGGCTCGACATCGGTTCGTTCACTCAGGAAGTGGTGGTGTCGGCCACCATGCCGGAGCTCGCAATGGAACTCGTGGTTCCGGCGATCGAGGCCGAGCAGCGCGCCGTCCGTGACGTTGCCGAGCACCTGCGCACCGAGCCGGGCCTCTGGGCGGTGCGGCGCGGCCCGATCAACCTGGACCCGACCATTCGCGGTCTCCAGGAAACGCAGGTTGCAATGTTCGTCGACGGCACCCGTACCTTCGCTGCGGGCCCAGCCCGGATGGACTCGGACATAAGCCACGTCAGCCCGCATACGCTGAAGGAAGTCAGGGTCGTCAAGGGTCCATACGCGCTGACTTGGGGGACCGGCGCACTGAGCGCGGTGCGTGTCGAGACGTTCCGGCCGTCGTTTTCCGGAGGGGACCTCGTGCTCGGCGGGCGCGCGGGGGCCAACTACGAGCAGAGCGGGGATGCCGCCGACGGTTTCGTCGGGCTCTGGGGCAGCACCGACCGAGCGCGCTTCGCGCTCTACCATAACACTCGGACCGCAAATGACTACGAAGATGGTGACGACAATCTGATTCCGGGCGACTACGAGTCGTTTGACACCCGCTGGGCCGCCGGGTTCAAACCGAACACGGCAACCACCATCGAGTATCTGGGCGGATACCAGGAGCAGCGCAACATCGACTATGCCGGCCGGATCCTCGACGCGTCCTTCTTCAAGACCCATTCCCATGCCGGTGAAGTCACGTGGCGCCCACGAGGATCAATGGTGTCTGAGGTGTACGCGCAGGTCTACGGCAACCTCAAAGACCACCTGATGAACAACGAAGAGAAGCCGACTGCCGTCGACATGCCGGGTCGGATCCCGCCGTTCGGGCTGCGGGTCGAGCTGCCGACCACATCGGACACGATCGGCGGCCGGTTCCACGTGATGCTCGACCGGGGCGCCATCGGCTGGAAGATTGGCGGTGACGTCACCGATCTGACGCAGCGCGCGACCCGGTCGATCTTCCGGCGCTCGAACGATTTCCAGGTCTTCAGCGACATCGTCTGGCCCGACGCCAAGCTGACGAACCTCGGGGGCTACAGCCAGGCGCTCTTTGCATGGGGCGCCGCCCAGCTCGGCGCGACGGTGCGGATCGATGCGCTCGACGCGTCGGCCGACATGGTGTCGGACTTCTTTGCCGCCAATACCACCGGAACGCTCGACCAGACTGAAACGAACGTCAGCGCCGCCGTAAACGTCACCATGCCGATCACGGATTCGTTCGTGTTCTCCGCCGGCGCCGGCCGAACAGTCCGGAGCGCAACCCCGAGCGAACGCTATTCGGACAGGTTCCCATCCACCAAGTTCCAGGTGGCCGCCGAGTTCATGGGGAACCCGGCGCTGGACCCGGAGGAGGCGCTCGAACTCAACGCAGGCGGTCTGTTCCAAGTCGCGCGCACGTCGGTCAACGCCGACTTCTTCTATCGCACGATCGACCGCTACATCACCGTGACACCGGACCCGTCGCTTCCAAGGCGGCTGCCGCTCAGTCCCAACACGGTATATCGCTACATCAACGGCGCCGAAGCGCGCTTCACCGGGTTCGAGCTGCAGGCCGAGTCCGGTCTCGGAGCCCATGTGGACCTGAGCGCAGCCGTGAGCTACGTCTGGGCCGAAGACACGCTGCTGGACGAACCGGTGTTCGGGATTGCGCCGCTCGAGCAGCGCTACGCAATTCAGGCGCACACCGCCGACCAGCAGCGCTGGATCGAGCTCGGGGTCACCGTGGTCGGCGACCAAGATCGGGTGGCCACGACCCGCCTCGAGCGGGCGACACAGGGCTGGAACGTGGTGGACATGCGGGCCGCCGTGGCGATCGGCCAGGGAGTCTCGGCGAGGCTGGGAATCGAGAACCTGACCGACGAAACCTACGCAACCCACCTGAACTCGCTGAATCCGTTTACAGGCCAGCGAGTCAACGAGACGGGGCGCAGCTTCTATCTCGGGCTGGAGTACCGATTCTAGCAGGCTGCGGATCAGCGACAGCCTTCAGGCATCAGCCAAAGACTTCAGCCGCTTTGGGGCGTGGCCTGACGGATTCGCTGCCACGTTACGAGCGCAGGTCGGGCAGAGCCTCACCATCGGGCACAAACCGGAGCGCAACCCCATTGTTGCAGTATCGCTCACCTGTCGGCTCTGGGCCATCCTTGAAGACGTGGCCCTGATGCCCGCCGCACCGGGCGCAGTGATACTCGGTGCGTGGCAAGATCAGTTTGAAGTCCTTCCTGGTGCTGATCCTGCCTGCAATCGGCGCGAAGAAACTCGGCCAGCCGGTGCCGCTCTCGTACTTGCTCGACGACTCGAACAGCGGCAGAAAACAGGCCGCACAGGTGAAGAGGCCGTCTCGCTTCTCCTGGTTCAGCGGGCTCGACCCTGGCGGCTCGGTCGCGTCTTTGAACATCACGGCATGCTGATCGGCGGACAACAGCTCGCGCCACTCCTCAACTGATTTCTCGACTGTTCGCGTCTTTTCCGTCACGTCACCTCCTGCAGATCACGGCGTGGCCTCGATGCGCCCCGGGGGTGGGCATCACCGCCGGTTGCGAGCTTCTCGGGTAGCCTGTGCCCACCCGCGTGAACCTGCGCCGGTGCCAGCGCAACCGCCAGCAAATAGGCGCCCCTCGAGTTGCCACGCCGCCTGCATTCGAGCCGACCAGCCTTTCGACGATGACGGCAAAGCCGAAAACACCATTGGCCACACCCCCGGGCAACGGCGCCGTCACCCTAAGTTTCCCATAGGAGCCGGTCGGAAAGGGCACGGACTACCCGGGCTGCCACAGGGGCCCAGCTTTCCGGCCGTTTCGAGACAAGAGAGGGGCTGGCATGCCCCTTGTAGACACCTTGCCACAGCGGTCGTCGAGTGGG
>JASLOY010000104.1 GCA_030745255.1 Vicinamibacterales bacterium | reverse complement strand
TGAACCAGGTCGGGGCGCCGGTCACCGTCAGCCCCGTGGCGATCCCGACGATGACTCTGGCGGCCTTCGGGGCCGAAATTGACCGCCTGTTGAGCGTCGACGAGAGTCGGTAGCTCGAAACGGAGCAGCCTTGGCCCAGGCGCTTCAAAGTACGGCTGTCAGGAAGTGCTGCCGTGGCACGCAAAGAGAAACTGTTCGTCCTGTTGTTCGGCTGCATCGCGGTCGTCTCAGTCGCGCACACCCTGTTCGCCTTCGTCTTTATCGAGCCTGAAGTCCGTTGGCCTGCCGGCGAAATCATGATGGAGATGCAGCTCGGTGGCGCCAGCGGGCTCATCGATGGTTCGGCCGACTGGGACGAGTGTGCCATCGCGGCGCTGGTCGACTGGAACGCGAACCTGGGCGGCACCGGTGTCAGCTTCAACGCGATCCGAAACTCCACACAACCCGCCGCCAACAATGACGGGTTCAACAACGTCTTCTGGGCTGATGACATCTTCGGAACACCGTTCGGCGCACAGACTCTGGCGGTCACGACAGGTTGGTTCTTCGAACGAGCTGGTGTCGACACGCGTACCGAGGCGGACGTGATCTTCAACAACGCTCAAGCATTCAACTGCTACCGCGGCGAGCGACGTCTGGGCCCGACACCGGAGAGCAGCAGCACGTCGGACATGAAGCGCACGGCGCTGCACGAGTTCGGCCACGTCCTGGGTCTGGATCATCCGGACCAGGCCACCCCCGCCGCAGACACAAGACACGGTCATGAACTCAACGGACAACGACGTCGATTCGTTGCAGGCCGACGACATCAACGGCGCGAAGACGTTGTATGGCGTCGCCGTGGTGGGCATCCCGTTCCCGCCGCGTGACCAGGTTCTGGATTTCTTCCTGGATCTCGAGAACGAGTACCGAGACACGCTCGGGCGCCAGCGGAACAACCCGGGGAATGTCAATGCGGAGGGCTCGGCGGTCTGGTTCCCCGAGTGGTTGCGATACGTGCTGAACGGCTGCACGGTCGAGGAGGCGGCTTTCCGCGTCGGTCTGCAAATCGGGGGGCAGGGACTCCAGCCGGTGTGCGGGGTGGTTGCATCTGGTACCATCGAGTTCCCTCCGCGGAACGAGTCGCTCGACTTCCTGACCGCACTCGACGTCCTCTACGGGGGCACACTGAACGAGACAGCGCCGGACAGCTACATCGATCTCGAGGGCAAGGCGGTCTGGTTGCAGGAGTATTTGCGATACCGGGTGAACGGCTGTAACAGCCAGGAGGCCACCGACCGTGTTTTCCAGCAGATCCGTGGTGGTGGTATTGCGCCGGTCTGTGCCGCCTGATGATCGGCACGGCGGCCGCGCCATCATGCATACCGTTGAGCCGGTCGGGCACGGGCAGGCCCGGCCGGCCACCATGCTTCCGTCCGATAGCACCCACGAGCCACGGCGATGACCAAGAGTGGCTTCTACAAGCTCGGCCGTCTCGCGGGCGGGAAAGCCCGCAAGGCCAAGTGGATGTGGAGCTCGCTCACCGGGGACGAGACCGAGGCGATCGCGGCCGAGTACGGTGTCGGCCGCGACATGGCCGCAGTCGTCCGGGAGCGGAGCCGGTATGACGCCGACCCGGCGCTACAGGCTCTGCTCGACGGGACCTGCGACCGGCTCGCAGGCGTGGTGCGGAACAAGCTACACCGGTTCGAAGTGGCAATGGTGACCGACGATCAACCGACCGCCTACGCGCTACCGGGGGGCTTCGTGTTTATCACGCGGTCGTTGACCGAGCTCTGCGAGTGCGACCACGATGAGTTGGCCTTCGTGATCGCCCACGAGATGGCGCATGTCATCCGACGGCATGCGATCAACCGGGTGCTGCGTCAGACCGCCTATGCAGCGGCCTCGATGGTCGCGCCTGGACGCGGCGCCATCGCGCCGTGGCTGCGGAGAGTCGGGCTCGAATGGCTGGAGCGAGCCTACTCGCGGGACCAGGAGTTCGAGGCGGATGCGCTCGGCGGGCTCCTGACGCGAGCCGCCGGGTTCGACACCGACGGCGCACTGCGGCTGCTCGAGCGGTTCCAACGGCTCGACCGGGCGGCCACCGCACCCGGACTCGGCGCCTACCTCTCCACCCACCCGCCGGTGCACGAACGGATTGCGAAGTTGCGCAACAAACTGGCTGTGGCCGAGACGCCGTGATGGTGGAGCGCCGGAGACAGGACGGCTGGCGCCAAACCCAATCGAGCGGATCTACACCGATGTCTTGAGCCGGGTTTGCTTGTCCTGCAGGGTCGCCTTCAGTCGTCCGATGTCCTCGCGCTGCTGCTTGTAGACGCGCAAGAAGTAATCGGCGTCCTCCATGATTTCGACCAGCTCGGTGTTCGCGACCCAGTCGCCCGCCTTCGTGCGGGAAGCGATGTCGCGAGCGATGTGCGCCTGGTCCAACAGCAGCGCGGTGTCCTTCTCGAGCAACTCGACCGTGGCCATCACCTGATCCAGCAGACGGGCATCGTCACTCGCCTCGGCCAGCTGCCGTAGCGGCTCGAGCCGGTCTGGTTGTTCGTCAGTCATGGGCAGTGGGAACCTTGGACCGTCTAGGCGGCGCAGCCGCCACCGCGGGTGTTCCAGCCGGCACCGCTGCCAGCACGCGCGTCGTCCGACACCCGCGTCCGCAGTCGGAACGTCTCGTGTGATGCCGACTTGGCGCAGCAACTACAGGTGGTCTTCATCACGTTCCGCACTCGAACCGTCGGGATGCCCGCCCGTGCCCGTCGCCCCACGCCCAGGCTCCACCGCGCTCCACACCGAGAGGTCTGCACGTCGGTTCGACGACCAATTTCACGCTCACCGGCAGCAAAGACTGAGCCACTCTCTGACTACGTTACGTGATGTCCGATTACGTTACGCGATCTTCCGGTCCGTAAGCAACAAACCGGTGCCAAGCGAGCTGCGGGCGCGACGACCGGACCGGCAGACCGCCTGTCGCCCCCCCGTGCAACGAGGGCCAGGCGGGCAACCATCGCGACTATAATGGGCCGATATGCGTCGAGCGAGCATCGTGCTGCTCACGAGCTGGACTCTGTCCGTCGTCGGGTGCGGTCCGACCACGGGCAACGACGCTGCGGCCGAAAACGGGTCGCTGGTCGGTGAAACCGTCGTGCTGGCGGTAGACCACCGGTCTCGATGGCGAGAATTGCGTATCGAGGGCACGACCGACCTGCCGGACGGCGCCGTAGTGTCCTACCGCATTACTCACGCGCTGGCCAACCAGCTCTCGCCAAGCGAGTGGCCCGCCCAGAATCTCATTGCCGACGGCACGGCGGTGGTCCAAGAAGGTCAATACTGGGCCCAACTCAACACCATCTACTGGCCAGCCGGCGATGTGCGGGTCCAGGTGCAATTTCCAGTGGCGCCGCAACCGGTGGCTGTGCGAGAACGATACGGCGAGTTCGGCGAACAGCTGATCGGTGACAACGTGACGACACTGGGGGCCTCGAAAGTCGTCACCATCGATCACACGCTCGCGTGGACACGCTGATCGGCATCGGTTCTTTCAGACATCTCGTGTCCTTCTTCCGACCGACCATCGACACCCTGCGCCCGTACGTGCCCGGCAAACAGCCGGCGCCCGGGACCCGTGTCGTCAAGCTCAACACCAACGAGAATCCGTACCCCCCGAGCCCGCGCGCGCTGGCTGTGCTGCGGCAGCTCGACGCAGACCGTCTCCGCCGGTATCCGCACCCACGCGCCGACGAATTTCGCGAGGCGGTTGCCGCGGTGCTCGAGATCGATCCGACCTGTGTGCTTCCCGGCAACGGCAGCGACGACCTGCTGACCATGCTGATGCGCGCCGTCGCCGGACCGGGCCGGCCGGTCGTCTACCCGACACCCACCTATGTGCTGTATAGGACGCTGGCTGAGATCCAGGACGCGCCGGTGGTGGAGGTGCCCTTCGACGACAGCTTCGACCTGCCGTTCGAGGAACTCGTGGCGGCGCAAGGCGCGTTGACGCTCGTCGCCAACCCGAACAGCCCATCCGGCACCGCGACGTCTACCGAACGGTTGGCTGCGCTCGCCGCGGCGGTCGAAGGCTTGCTGGTCATCGACGAAGCTTACGTTGCATTTTCCGAGGACGATGCCCTGAGGCTCGTCCGACGTCATCCGAACGTCGTGATCCTGCGCACCCTGTCGAAGAGCCACGCCCTGGCCGGCCTGCGTCTCGGGTTCGCCGTCTCGCAATCGGCGGTCATCGAGGGCCTGGCCAAAGTCAAGGATAGCTACAACGTCGGGTCGGTCGCCGCGTGCGTGGGTGCTGCGGCCATCCGGGACGTGGCATACACGGAGGATGTGGCGGCGCGGATCAGAGCGAGCCGGTCACGGCTCAGCTCGGCCCTCGAGGCGATGGGGTGCCATGTCTGGCCCAGCCAGGCGAACTTTCTGCTGGTGCGGCCGCCCGGCAAGGACGCCGAGGGCGTGAGTCGCGAGCTCGAAGCGCGCGGCATCCTGGTCCGCTACTTCGATGAAGCGGCGCTTGCCGACACGCTGCGCATCACCGTCGGCACCGACGAAGAACAGGCGGCGCTGCTCGAAAACCTGCGACCTATTCTCGACGCCGCATCGGCCGCCACCGGGTGACCTCGGGACGACCATGGATGGAGGTTTCAGCATGAGACACGCGGTGACCGTCGTCGTCGGACTGTTTCTTGTCGGTGTGGCGCTGGTCGGACCGGTTGCCGCCCAGCCGGGGGGTGACCTCTTCGACCGGGTCGAGCACGGGTTTGCCGACAGCGATGGCGTGCGCATCCACTACGCCACCCTCGGCTCCGGCCCGCTGATGGTCCTGATTCACGGGTTTCCCGACTTCTGGTATCTGTGGCGTCACCAAATGGCGACGCTATCGGTCGACTACCAGGTCGTGGCAATCGACCAGCGCGGGTACAACCAGAGCGACAAGCCTCGAGGCGTTGACCAATACGACATCACGCTGCTGGCAACCGACGTCGCGGCGGTCGTGAGCCACCTGGGACGGGACCGGGCCACGATCGTCGGGCACGATTGGGGAGGCTTCGTGGCCTGGCAGGTCGCCATGACCTACCCGGAGCTGACCGACAACTTGATCATCTTCAATCTCCCGCATCCGCGCGGCCTGCGGCGCGAGCTGGCCACCAACCAGCAGCAGAAGCTGAACAGCGCCTACGCGCGGCGGTTCCAGCAGGAGGGCGCACATCTGACGATGAGCGCCGAGCAGCTCGCGCAGCGGCACAGCGACAACCCGGTGCTTCATGCACGATACCTCGACGCGTATCGCCGCTCCGATTTCGAAGCGATGCTCAACTACTACAAGGCCAACTATCCCGCGCCGCCCTACCTCGAGGACACCACCCCGGTGGTGAAGGTGCAACCGCCGGTGCTGCAGTTTCACGGACTGGACGATACCGCGCTGCTCCACGACATGCTGAATGGCTCGTGGGAGTGGCTGGAACAGGACCTGACGCTCGTGACGATCCCGGACGCCGGTCACTGGGCGGTGACCGAACGGGCGCCATTTGTCACCGACATGATGCGGAGCTGGCTCGCGCTCCAGGCCTCGCGGTGATACGCCCGGCTGGCTAGAGCGTCGCGAGGCGTGTAGCGGCCTCTTCGAGCGTCGGGAGACTGCGACAGAACGCGAACCGGAGATACTGATCGCCGGCGGTTCCGGTCGCGTAGAAATTGTCACCCGGCACCGATGCCACCCCAGCCTCCTTGATCAGATGCAGCGCAGCCGCCATCGGAGACCGCGCGCCGATGGCCGGCACGCCCCGGTAGCGGGCGAAGAGATAGTACGCACCCTCTGGCGGGCTGACCCCGAACCCGGCCTTCCGGAGCGCGGCCATCAGCGTGTCGCGCTTACGTGCATACGCCGCGCGCAGCCGGTCATAGACGTCGGGGTCGAGACCGAGGAGCGTCACGGCCGCTCGCTGCAGGGGGGTCGGAGCCTGGATGACCATCGTGTCGTGGAATCCGCGTATCGGCGAGGTGAGGACAGCCGGCGCAATGACCCACCCAACGCGCCAGCCGGTCGCGTTTCCGGTCTTTGAGATCGAGTTCACCACGATCGTGCGGGCCCGCAAGCCGGGCAACGCCGCAAGACTCTGATGCCGGTGCCCATCGAAGACGATGTGCTCGTAGATCTCGTCGACGATGATCAGCAGTTCGTGGAGCGCGGCCAACTCGGCGACAAACGCCAGATCATCAGCCGAAAACACCTTCCCGGTCGGGTTGTGGGGCGTGTTGAGAATCAGCGCGCGCGCGCCGCGCGCCGCCGCGGCTGCCCACTCGTCACGGTCCAGCTCCCACCCACCGCCATCCAGCCGCTCGACCAGCGTGACGTAGACTGGCTCGAGCCCGAAGATGGCGGCCTGCGTAGGGTACATCTCGTGATAGGGCTGCGGCACGATTACGCGGTCGCCAGCCCGGCACACCGCGCCCAGCACCGAGGCCAAGGCCTCGGTGGCGCCCAGCGTCACGGTCACCTCGGTGACCGGATCCGGGCGCCAGTGGTAGAACCGCTCCGTGTAGTCGGCAATCGCCTCGCGCAGCTCGGTCAACCCGAACGGAAACGAATACTGGTTCAACCGGTCCCGCCGGCCCTGCAGGCCGGCCAGCACCGTTTTCAGGGGTTGGTCCAACAATTCGTCTGGATCGGCGCCAGGCACCAGCTCCCGGAGGGTCGATGCGCGCAGACGATCGCACTGCGCGTCGTCCCCGCCCAACATGGCCGACACCGCCGCCCACACCAGATCGAACACCGGCGGCTCGTCGGTGAATCCCTGCGAGAGATTCACCGCGTCGTGCTCGATTGCCAGCCGCGTCATGCGGCGAATGACCGACTCAGAGATATCCACGGCGTCAAGTCTACAGCCGGCACCTGGTCGATCCGATACAACCGGCCATCATGGTGTGCTTTCTCAATCCGAGCCGACCGGCGAACGAACGAATCACCGTGTGGTGCGAGCCGCAGGACGCCGGCTTTCGGCTCTTGCGACGCGAGCCCGATGGCACCCTCCGCACCGAGCGCCACACCGACCGGACGGCGGTCTACGCGGCCACCGTCCGGTGGCAGGCCGCGCTGGCCAGAGCCGGATGGCAGCCGGTCGAGACGACCCGCACGCCACTAGCGCGACGCCGCGCGATGCGTGCGGGCCAGTTTCACCGGTAGACTTCGATGTCGGCCATCGCGATCGATGTCGCGGTTCTGCTACCGACCGAGGCCCGCGCCATCGCCACACGGCTCAACGCCCAGTGTGAGGTGGCATCGGGAGAGGGCTTCCACTTCGACGCCACGCATCATCCGCATGTCACGCTGGGTCAGTACTTCGTCGACGCCGACCGGCTCGCCGAGGTGTACGCTCAGATCGCGACCGTCCTGAACGGGCTGCCGCGGCTCGAGCTGCGGGGAACCGGCGCGCGTCGCGGACGCACCGCGCAGGTGATTGCAGTGGCACCGACGCCGGCTCTACAGCGGCTACACGAGCAGCTGATGGACACGCTCGCTGAGCATGAGATACCCGGCGGCGCCGCGGCCTTCCAGCAGGAGGACGTCCCGCCACGGGGCGCCGACGTCGCCTGGGTGACCCGATTTCGCACCGACTCGAGTTATGCGCGGTTCGACCCGCACATCACCGTCGGGATCGGCCCGGCCCCGGTCACGGTCGACCCATTCGCGTTCACAGCATGCGAGATCGCCGTCTGCCACCTCGGCCGGTTCTGCACCTGCCGCGACCGGCTGGCCCACTGGACGTTATAATCCTCGCGTCGTCAACGGTGTAGTGTAGTGTTCGGATCGTAGCGTGCTTTCGGGCGGCGATGTGCTCGGCCGGCAACGGCGCGACGAGGGAACAAACCGGGAGTTTGTGACCAAGGGCCCTCGCAGCCAGACGAGACGCACCGGCGTCCGAAGGAGGAGGTCGACGTGAAGCTCTCACTATCCCTACTCGCCGTCTGTATGCTGTCTCTCGCCGCCTGTGACAACGGCCCGGTCGTTGAGGCGCCCGCTCCCGCAGCGACACCCGAGCCCGCGACGCCGACCCAGACCGAGCCGTTCATGCCGCGAGAGGTCACCGCCGCCGACATCCCGCCAGACATCCATGAGGACTCGTGGGCGCGGCTGCCGACGATCACGCGCGAGTCGCTCGACACCGACGGCCAGCGGGCATTCGATGTCATCGTCAACCCGGACAGCCGCTACGCCAACGGTCTGCGGGGACCGATCGGCATGTGGATGTACAGCCCAGGGATGGCCGAGCACCTCTTCCCCGCCAGCACCTACCTGCGTTACGGCGCCGACGGCGCCAGGGACCAGCGTCTGACCGAGCTGGCGATTCTGACCGCCGCCCGTGCGCTCGACAGCCAGTACGAATGGTCGGCGCACGAAGGTCTGGGACGAAACGCCGGGCTCGAGGAAGAGATCATCGAGCTGCTCCGATTCGGCCGGCCGGTCGATGCCGCTGCCGTGCCGGGTCTCGGGGAAAAGGAGCGCACGATCATCCAGATGGTGCGCGAGCTGATCGACGAACCGAAGGTCAGCTCTGAGACGTTCGAGACGGCGCGACGGCTGTTTGGCGAGACGGGCCTGATGGACCTGGCCGGTTTGGTCGGGCACTACACGATCGTCAACTACACGCTGAAGACGTTCGACGTGCAGCGGACACCCGGCAGTCAGCTGCTGTTGCCGCTCCCCTGACGAGCGCGCAAAGCCCATAGCCATGAGGACGTGCTCCCTCCCCTATCACGAGGAGCGCGTTGTCAATGTGAATGAGCGAACGTCTGCCCGGAGCGCGAACGGGCCGGCCACTCGAGGCAGGCGTCCCGCCGAGCGGACACGACCGCCTGCTGACGTCTATCCTGCGTATATATGGTCTGGGTGCTAGTCGGGCTGTGCCTCGTCGGATGCGCCATTTCGAGCTATTTCACTGGCGTGGCCTACTCCTGGGTCAGACCCGATACCCGTTGGATCCCGGCTGTCTGCCGCATGGGCGAACAGACCTGCGCCACGATCGTCTTCTCGCCCCAGGCGCGTGTGTTTGGCGTCCCCAACTCGGTGCTGGGGCAACTCTTCTACCTGACCCTGGCAGTGGCCGCCGCCGGCGGTGGTCTCGACGAGCCAGCGATTCGGCTCGTCTTACTCGGCGCCAGCGGCGTTACCGTGGTGCTGGGGCTCTACCTTACCTATTCGCTGCTCTTTGTCGCGCAGGTCAGCTGCGTGCTCTGCTTCACATCGCACGCCATCAACGTCGTGCTGTTCGTGATGCTGCTGTGGCGACAGAGTCGATTCCCCGCCTCGTAAAGGCCGGTTGTGGTGGCCGGTGGCCTGAATGTGGCCGCCTTGATGACACAGGTCGCTCAGGCTGGCGGCACTGACCGATCGCTGGCCACGCCCGGACCCGTCTTCAGCCGCCGGCGCTCGGTGATGATCAGCTCGTACTCCGAGGCGCGCTTCCAAACCCTGTTGGCCATCTCGGTGAGATGCACTGCTTTTAGCCCGAAGTAGAGAAACAGCGCGCCGGCTGTTCCGACCACCAGCGCCTGGAGGAGAGTGACGGTCCCGGCGCCGATCTG
>JASLOY010000103.1 GCA_030745255.1 Vicinamibacterales bacterium | reverse complement strand
GAAGCGCGCGAGGAGTACGAGCTACGTCAAGCTGCGTAGTCTAAATGTGTGTCCAAGGAACCGGGTGCGGTACAGTTCGATGATCCAGCGGGCGGTCGACGAGGGTGCCGCGGTGCTGATCGGCAATGTCTTCGAGGGCGGGAACGACGCGAGGCCGAAGTCGGTCGTCCTGCACCAGATCGCCTCGGCGATGTGCGCGCCCATCCAGGGCCGCTCTGATGTGCTGGGCGCGATGTATCTGGACTCGAAGATCACCGGAACAGCCTTCGAGGACGGCGACCTGGAGCTGCTGACGACCGTGGCGGCCCACGCCGGCCTGGCTCATGACAATCACCGTCTCGCGAGCGAGTCGGCTCGGGCCGAGCGGCTCGCCGCCATCGGCACGGTGGTGGCCGGCCTCGCTCACGACATTCGGAACTATGTGCTGGGGCTCTCGCTTGGCCAGGATGTCGTCGACATGGAGATTCAGGAGAAGTTCGACGACGGGGGCAAACGGGCGTGGCAGTCGATGAAGGAGGCCCAGAACCGGATCACGGATCTTGCCCAGGACATGCTGGCGTACAGCAAGCCTCGGGAGCCGGACTGGCAGCTCGTGGACGCGAGCCAGATCGCCGCCGCCGCCGTCAAGGCGGTGGAACGGCGGGCCGACCGGCGTGGCGTCCGCCTGGAGTGTGCCGCGGTCCCCCAGCTTCCGTCCTTCTGGTTCGACGCCAAAGGCATCGAGCGTTGTCTCATCAACCTCGCGGCAAACGGGGTCGACGCGACCCAGAAGGGCGGCACCGTGACCGTGCGTGTGGCCCGAGGTGGTCCGGCCGGGACCGGTGGGTCACCCGGCGGTGGGCAAAGCAAGCCCGACTCTGAGGCGCAGACGGAGGGGATGGAGACCGTCGAGTTCTCGGTGGCCGACACCGGCACCGGTATTCCCCCTGACGCCCGGAGTCAGGTCTTCGACCTCTTCTTCTCCACGAAGAAGAGTAAAGGGACCGGCCTCGGTCTGGCCGTCTCTCGGAAGGTCGTCGAGGAGCATGGTGGAAGCATCTCCTTCACCACCGAGGTGGACGAGGGGACCACCTTCACCATTGCGCTCCCGATGCGTCTAGAGCGCCCCGAGTAGGTCGCCCTGGCGAGCTGGTGCGTGCTGCCGAGGCCATCCCTGTGCGGACAGCACGTGCCGATTGGACGGACGTGAAGGCACATCCTGGGTTTGCTCACGTGCTGGAAGAGCAGCTCTGGCAGGTGGTTGCGACGCCGTCTGGTCAGGCGGAGACCGACCGTCTGGTAGCCACTCCGCCGTTGTGGGGCATGCCCACCCCGGCGTCCCTCCCCCGTTGGCCGAGGGCGGCAGAGGGCAGGACCCGAGTCGGATAGTCGGTCTTCCGTTAACTGGGGTGGTCTAATGCTTCCTATCGTCGGACTCGACGATCTCGTTGATCTTCTCGAGGTGCTGGGGTCGGTCCGGCTTGAGATGCAGTCGCGCGACCACGTGGGCCATCGGGTCGTAGTGACCGCCTCCCCCGTGCAGCTGTTGCGCAAGCGCGTGGAGGTGACCAACGAAGCCGCCCTCGTGACCTTCCGAGCTGCCCGACGCCATGACGGCGACTGTCACCGTTCCGCCGAGGGTGACGGCTGCAATGACCGCCACGGTTTGAAGAGTCGTTTCTGCCATTCTCGGGGCCTCCCTACTGGGGCGGCCGGGTGGGCAGCCGCCATCTCGACTCGAGGATGAACCCTGAGCGTGTCCCCGTGATGTCCGAGTTGCTGTGGTTTGTGAACAACTGTTTCGAGACGTTGCAAGACTGACTGGCAGTGGCCTCAGTCCCAGCCTTTCCCTACGAGCGTGACCACCGTCGGCAAACCAGCTAGATCCGGCGTTCGGGGGAGACTGAGGAGGGTCACATCACTTCGATGGTTTCCCCACGTCGAAGGGCATCTTCCAGCGGGGTCGCGTGGAGGGCGCGGCCCGACCCATCGTAGTGGCCGTCCGGCGTGAAGAAGTGCTCCAGGTCGTCAGCCTGGAAACGACGAAAGTGCCGGCTCTCGAGACACACCAGATCGCCCGTAAGGGTCAACGTCTCGGTGCTCCCGTCGTCGTGAAGGACCTTGATCTTCATGCTCTAGGGTATCGGCGCGGACGGCCGACAACACTAGTCCACCTCGGACCCGGGCCGACGCCAACGACGGTATCGACATCGATACTGAGGACTATTTCGGCGGCAGCTGGCGCTACCTCTGCCAACAGACGATGCCGTACTTGGCGCCGTTATAGATCGGCACTGCGTCGACGACGCCCTGCTGCGTGAAGACAACGTCGTTGGCGGCGTCGTCGTGTCCCACGCGCCCCCGGATCTCGCTGATGGATTCTCTTCGCGGCAGGCGCGGCTCACGGGGCCGGCTCGATCCTCAGAAGCGCACCGTCGTCCTCATCGGTGGGCACGTACAGGAACCCGTCGGGTCCTTCGCGCACTTCCCGGATGCGCTGCCTGAGCTCCCTCAACAGCGACTCGCGCCGCAGCTCCTCCGTGCTCTCGTTGAGCACGATCCGCTGCAGGTGCCCGTGCCCGGTATTCCGCCTTCGCGCAGGGATCCGACGAACACGTTGCCTCTCCACGCTGGTGCTTCGACCGACCGGCCCCCGCCGGCTCGGTCGCCAGCCGTCCTGCGTAGACCACCCCTCTCCACGAGACGGTGCCTTCCGCACCGTCGAGCCCACCTCTGACAACAGGCGGCTTGGCTTGGCGACGACGCAAAGTACCTGAATATTCGTTATATATCGTGTAAGTCGTTCAAGTTGATCGTTTTTAGTGTATAAAAGTACTTAGCATGACTTCTAGTCTTGGAGCTGTCGCCTGGAAGAGGTCGATGCCCCCGCGACGCTGGCAAGCCGATCGCGGGTTCGCGCTCGTTGGGGCACTGGTCCTTCTGGCCGTCCTGGCGACCCTGGTCATCACGCTGGCTCCGGTGGAAGTGCTGAGCCTCACCGGGTCGAACGAGCGCGAGACCCAACGCCAGCTCGCGCACCTCGTCGAGGCGGCCACAGGGAGCGCCAAGAAGAAGACCTACGGGTTTGTCGGTGACGTCGGGCGGCTGCCCAAGAGCCTCGAGGAGCTCAACGCGACCGGCGGGACCCACACGCTGTGCGACGGCAGTTGGGACCCCAGCGTCGTCACCTACCACACGGTGGACGGGTCGACCGATCACCGGGGCCATGCGCCAATGGGCTGGAACGGACCCTACATCCGGCGGTTCTTCTCTGCCGGCGACTATCTGGTCGACTCGTGGGGTCAGACGCTCCGCTACACCTGCCCCGAGTCCACCAAGCCCGACACCGATCCGATTACTGGCGGCGTCGCGCTGACGACTCGGACCGGTCAGATCACGAGCGCAGGACCTGACGGCGTGTTCGATACGGCGGACGACCTCACGTCGGACGAGTTCTTCGATCGCGGGAACGTGCTCATGACGGTCAGGGTGGGGCAGTCGCAAGCCACGCCGCAAAACTTGGTGGTCACGCTCTTCTATCCTGCGAACGGCGAGCAGACGAGCGTGACGTCGACGCCGGTCACGATCGAGACGGAGACGGGCTCGGAGAAGCTGATCCCCTTCGGGTCGGTCCCGGCGGGGATCCGTTTCGTCCAGATCGACGTCGGCGCCAACACCCTGTTCTTCAACATCGTCTGGGACGCGAACATCGGCAACGCGATGCTGTATCTCGTTCCGCAGGCTGGAGGAGGCGGCGGCAGGGGTGGGTGACAGGAGTAGGGTTCTGTGGGATTCAGGGGCAGGTCTCGCCAGGCTACGACGTGGGGCGGCCTCGATGGCCTGACCATCGAAACTGCGACTGGTCCGTTCACCTTCGATGCCGGCGGTTATCCGAGAATGCCGATATTCGTCACAACTGCGGAAGGCGGGGGTCCGCTGCAAGTTGTCCAGAAGATCGATCAGATTAGACCCGGTGCAACCTGCTGAGTCGCAGACGGGACTAGAAGCAGACCTGTTTGTCGCCGCGGGTCAGATCGAGCGGGAAGGAAGCCGCTTCTTGAACCTGAGCCACGAGAATCAAGCGACAGGGAGCGCTGTGTCGACCGGTCAGGCAGACATCGGACCGTGCCCTGGCAGCCGTACCAAGGACTGATCGACTGGCAACGAAGGTCATACCTAGCTGCAAATATGAGGCCTACGGCCAGACCTGGATCTCGTCTAGGCGACCTGCGGCACAACCGACCCGACAACGGTAAGAGGTTTCAGTCCCGTTGGGGACGCCAAATTCTACTGGTCCATTCCGGACACATGGGTGCCGGGACTTTCATGCCCAGCGCCTGCTGCGGGGGTGACGGGGTGTTGCACTGGATACGGCCCACCGGTAGTCTGGGCGTACGCAGATGCGGAGGATCGGGCATCACCGTCCTCGCTCGGGCGGAGCCCAGCGCGGACGTGTCCACGAGCCCGGTGGTGAAAGGGAGCAGTGCAATGAGCGTTCGGCTTGTCACTATCGCGCGGGTGCTCGCCACGACGGTTGCCTTCGGGGCGCTGGCGTCGGTGCCCGTCACCGCACAACCGTCGTCGGCCGCCGCGCCGTCAGTGCCACGGACTCCGGACGGCCGGCCGGACCTCCAGGGGGTCTGGAACTTCGGCTCCGTGACCCCCTTTCAACGACCGGCCTCGCTGGGCGGCAAGGAGTTCCTGACTGCGGAGGAGGCGTCTGCACTGGAAGCGCAGGCCGCGGCGAGTCTGGTCGACAGCCCGCCGCGCCCGGGCGATCCCGGCAGCTACAACCAGTTCTGGTTCGCCCGCGGTACCAAGGTGGTCGGCACCGGTCGCACCTCATTGATCGTCGACCCGCCGGACGGGCAACTGCCTGCCTACACCGACGAGGGAAGGGCACGGATGGCCGCCCGCGAGGAAGCGCGGCGCCGGAATGCCGGTCCGGAGGATCGCGACGTCGACGAACGGTGCATTCTCGGGTTCAACTCTGGGCCGCCGATGCTGCCCGGCGCCTACAACAATCTCGTCCAACTGTTCCAGCTTCCAGGCTACGTCGTGATTCTCAACGAGATGGTGAACGACGTGCGGCTTGTTCCGCTGGACAGTCGCCCCGCCTTGCCCTCAGAGATCCGGCAGTGGAAGGGCGACTCCCGCGGCCGCTGGGAGGGGGACACGTTGGTCGTCGAGACGCGCAATTTCAGGGATCTTGGCACCGCCCACCCTGCGCCCAACATGGAGCGCCTGGAGGCTCTGGGGCAGCATCTCCATCTCGTTGAGCGGTTCAGTCGCCTCGACGCCGACACGCTGCTCTACAAGTTCACGATTGACGACTCGACGGCGTTCACCAGGGCGTGGAGCGTCGAGATGACGATGACCAAGACCGAGGACACGCTGTTCGAATATGCGTGTCACGAAGGGAACTACGGCCTGTACAATATCCTCGCCGGCGCGCAGGCGACCGCAAAGCCGTGAGCCAGACCGCGCCCAGAAGACGTGCTCCTTTCCGTGGGCCTTTACTACACATGCCGACGTCTGGTCGGCTCGGCCGTCGCCTGAAAGCTGTCCAGCCACCCGCGTTTGCTCCGCGCCGTCCCACAGGTCAACGAGCGGGTCCGTCAGGTCCCCGACATCTCAGTCGCTGATGTGAACACGGTCGCCGATAGGCGGGGTCTCCGCCGTCGCCGGGCTGAACACCGCCCACACGCACACCGCCACCGCCTGTACCCTGCGCCGCATCGCGGCCTCCTTGTTTGCCCCGCGGCAGGAACCGAGCGTCGTGCCGGGTTCGAGGGGCAAGAGTGACTCACAGTCAAGCGAGTACACGCGGTCGATTCCCTCTATAATCCAGCGAATCGTCGGCACGCCCTCGAAGAGCGGTGCGAGGCGATCCGATGCGAGGTAGCAGATGTTGCAGTGGAGCTCGTCGAAGATCTCGGCCGCCGCTCTCGTGACGTTGACCGTCTGGATCGTGGCTCCCGTGGGTCGAGCCGAGCAACCCAGGCCGACCCAGGCCACGCTGCCGGACGAACCACAGGTGGTGAACAGCCCGGCCGGGCGGTTGCGCGTCGTGCCCATCAAGGGGCTCGTCTATCCATGGGCGCTGGCGTTTCTCCCGAACGGCGACATCCTGGTCACTGAGCAGAACCGCACCACGCTTCGCCTCATTCGCGAAGGGGTGCTCGATCCGACGCCCATCACTGGCCTTCCGAGCCCAATCACGAGCCAACGTCGAGACACCGCCGGCGTGGACGTCGCCGTCCACCCTCGCTTCGCGGAGAATCGACTCGTCTATGTCGCGTTCTGGAAGCCGAAACCGGACGCAGAACACCTCCGGACCGCGGTCGTCTACCGGGCACGTCTCGAGGGGTATCAGCTCACCGACGCCGAGGAGATCTTCGAATCGGTCTCCTGGACGGACGGACCGTCCGCGGCGCGGATCATCTTCGGGCCCGACGGCAAGCTCTATCTGGCGATCGGCGCTCCCGGATTCCAGGAGACCCTGGGCGAAACGACCTGGGCGCAGGACCCGGACCATCACGGCGGCAAGATCCTCCGGCTCAACGAGGACGGGTCGACGCCCGCCGACAATCCTTTCGTGGATCGGCCCGGTTATCAGCCGGAGATCTTTGCGCTCGGCATCCGCAATGCCATCGGCATGGCGTTTCGTCCCGAGACCGGCCAGCTGTGGGAGACGGAGAACGGCCCTCAAGGTGGAGACGAGATCAACATCATCCGGGCAGGCCTGAATTACGGCTGGCCAGTCGTCACGTATGGAAGGGCGTACTCGAGCGACCCGGAGGGGGCGAGGTCAGGGTTGCCGCCGCCCACGGTCCAGCCGCCGACCGCGGCGCCTGGCATGGAAGAGCCGTTCACGTACTACAAGCCATCCATCGCCATCGCGGGCATGACCTTCTACACCGGTGACAAGTTCCCCGAGTGGACGGGCGACCTGTTCGCGGGAGGCCTCGCCGGCAGGCAGGTGTCCCGGGTCATATTCAACGCGCAGGACCTGGAGAGCCGTCGCCAAGTGCTGCTGTCCGAGCTCGGTCAGCGAATTCGAGACGTCAAGCAGGGGCCCGACGGGTTTCTGTATGTGACCACCGACATGCAGGACGGAGCCGTGCTCAGGATCGAGCCCGCTCCGTAGGACAAGAGCTATGATTGGATATTCACGACGCCAGATGATGGCGCTTTCCTCACTCGGGCTGGCTTCGTTCGGGGCAGCCTCGATGACGTCTCGCGGAGCGTCTGCCCAGCCTACGGGCCCGGACGTGGAGCTGGAGCCCTACCCGCCCGGCTGGCTGCCGGACGGCGTGCGGTCCCGGTTCGTCAACAACATCAACGGACTGCGGGTGCACGTACTGGAGGCGGGCTACGAGAGCTCCAGTCGGCCTGCCCTGCTGTTGCTGCATGGCTTCCCCGAGCTGGCCTACAGCTGGAGAAACGTCATGGCGCCGCTGGCAGAGGCCGGGTATCACGTCATCGTGCCCGATGTGCGGGGCTACGGACGCACCACCGGCTGGAGCTCCGACTACGACACGGACCTCGCGCCGTTTCGCACGCTCAACAAGGTGCGGGACGCCCTGGGCCTGGTGCTGGCGTTCGGCCACAGGTCTGTGGCCGCCGTGATCGGCCACGACGCCGGCTCGCCCCTCGCCGGCTGGTGTGCCATCGCCCGCCCGGACATCTTTCCCGCGGTGGTGATGATGAGCGCGCCGTTCGGTGGCAGGCCATCGTTGCCGTTCGATACGGCGGACGATCCCCCAATTGCCCCGGCTGCCGCCAACCGTCAGAGCATCTACGACGATCTGGCCGCCTTGCCGCGCCCCAGAAAGCACTATCAGCGCTACTACACGACTCGTGGCGCGAACGAGAACATGTGGCATGCCAGCCAGGGCGTTCATGATTTCATGCGGGGCTACTACCACTTCAAGAGTGCCGACTGGGAGGGCAACACACCCTATCGCCTCGCGGCGCGGACGGCTGAAGAATGGGCGAAGATGCCGAACTACTACATCATGCAGCTGGACCAGGGCATGGCGGAAACGGTGGCGGACGTGATGCCGTCTGCCGCCCACATTGCCGCCAATACCTGGTTGCCCGATTCGGCATTGCGCGTCTACGCGGAAGAATATGGACGCACCAGTTTTCAAGGTGGTCTGAATGGCTATCGCATGGGGGGCAGCCGCGTCGGCCGGGAAGAGGTGGAGCTGTACGCGGGGAGGACCATCGATCAGCCGTCCATGTTCATCAGCGGCGCCGCCGATTGGGGCACCTACCAGAGTCCTGGGTCCTTCGAGCGTATGCAGGAAGTGGCCTGTACCGACATGCGTGCGGTGCACCTGGTGGAAGGCGCCGGTCACTGGGTGCAGCAGGAACAGGCAGACACGACGAGCCAGCTGCTGCTCGAGTTTCTGGGTGGACTCGGCTAGTGTCCTGTAACCGTGATGCGCCACATGATGCCCGGGCGGGGCATCCCGCGTGGACGGGTGTCACACTACGGTCACTGGCACGCGCACTGTCGGGTCCCTGGCTCCGCGGACCTCGAGCGAGACGGCCAGCTCGTAGGTCACGCTGAACTTCGCGCCGCGACAGGTCGGGATCAGCGTGTCGGGGAGTCGCACGTCGAACGAGGAGGATAGATGGCTGGTCGGGGCGCGCCGTTGCACGATCTTCTCGGTGACGGCGGTGTCAGTATGGCGGTCCTCGTGGCCCTGCGCCGTGCTGTGCTCCTGCCGGATCAGCTGACACACGACCGCGTCGACCGTGGCCGGTTTGTCGGGGAAGCGCACGTCGAGCGCGCCCGAGAGGGTGTCTCCGCGCGGGACGACGGTGGTCGGCAGATCGACGCGCATCGAGACGTCGGGGCCGAACATCTTGTCGAAGAATCCCCGTCCGGTGTCATCCGGGTACCGGATCGTCGTTGGCTCGGGACTCACCGAGCGATCGCGTGATGATCGTGCAACAGGAATCTCGACCTCGTGCGTGAAGTCGCGGCCCGCGGGAATGTCGAGCGTGATCGTCGCCGCGTAGACGACTTTCGCCTTCTCCCCGGAGAGGCTCTCCGGGAGGACCGCCGGCAGGTCCACGGCCAACACCACGTCATGGCTGCCGGGCGGCAGTTCGGTATGGTCGCCGCCGCCCACCAGCGTCAGCGCGCCGTCGACGAGGTCGCGGAAGAAACCCGCCGGCGCCTGCCCGTGGAACGTCTCGCGCTTCTCGACCAGCACGTGTCGTTCGGTCGCGACTGACGGTGTGGTGGTCTTGCCCGTCGTGACCATAAAGACGGCCCGCGTCTCCTCGTATCCGATGAAGTGCGCGTGGGCGCCACGAATCCTGAGCGGGGCACGGGTCGTCATCCGGAACCGGAGCGAGGCGGTGCCGCCAGGAACGAGCGCGGGCGTGTCAAGGGCGGTGTCTACCTCGATGGGGTCACCGGACATGGATGCTCTCCCCGCTTCTCGTCTCTCGACGTGGCGGCGCTCACGTGCACCATCCTTGATACGCTGCGGTGTGGCGCCTATTCAGTTGCGGGGGTGGAGTCTTTGACCTCGACCGTCCGCATGGCCATCGCAATCGTCGCGTGAGCCGAATCGCGCCCCTCCGGCCCAGACCACGGGCTCAGCGCGCCAGAACTTCACCGCGCAGGG
>JASLOY010000102.1 GCA_030745255.1 Vicinamibacterales bacterium | reverse complement strand
CCTGCCCCGTCAGCCAGGTGGGCGGTCCATTGACGTGGCCGTTGCCCAGCGGCGTCCAGATGTTACTCGGAATGAGAATGTCGTCCTTGAACGGCTCGAACGGGCTCATCCATTCATTCAGTTTCACGAGCCGCCCGTCGGCGGCCGTCTCGTCCGGATACCAGATGCCGCGCGGAATGCCATTCGGAAAATAGAGATACGCCAGCCGGTTGACCCCTCCGGCCGCTGCTTGCCCTGCCCCTCTGAGACCACTCGCCATGGTCGGCATGACGTCGAGCAGCGGTAAGGCCACCGTTGCGCCGAGCCCACGAAGCACCGTGCGGCGTGATAGTCGGTGAGACCGCATCAATTCGTCTCCTCGGCCGGGTTCTTCTTGTACTGGAACGGATAGCTCTCGACGATCGCCTGGAGCAGCGTCTGGAACCGGTACTCAGCGGCCTCCAGCCTCGCGATGATCGCTCGCACCGCCGGCTCGTCGTAGTAGTCGAGCTGGCGACCGAGGGCGTAGGCGAGCATCTTCGAGACGACCTGACGTACCAGGTCGTCGTGCCGTGAATCGAGCAGCGCCTGCTTGAGGCCGGCCGGACCGGAGAACGCCGTCCCGTCGGGCAGCGCGCCGGCTGAGGGAATCACCCGCCGTGTGGTCTTGTAATAGCGCGTGATCGGCTCCGGGCTGGTCTCCGTCTGGAACTCACGCACCTCGTCAGCCTCGTCGGCCGTCTCGACCCGCTGCCGGAAATCGTAGGTGTCACGCCAGCGGCCAAAGTAGTCGAAGTTTTCGAGACCGAAGCCGATCGGATCGATCTTGCTGTGGCAGACACGGCAGGTCGGATTCTCGGAGTGCATCTCGACCTTCTCGCGGAAGCTGAGCTCCCGCATGTCCGCCACTTCCTCGCTCAGAACCCCGACGTTGGGGGGCGGTGGCGGAGGGGGTGTGCCGAGCAGCGTGTCGAGGATGTAGTGCCCCCGCTTCACCGGGCTCGTGTCCTTGTAGTTCGAGGTCAACGCGAGGATGCTGGCCTGCCCGATCAGGCCGCCCCGGTTCGGATCGTCGAGTCTCACGCGGCGCATGTGGTCGCCCCTGACGCCCTCCATGCCGTAGAGCGTCGTGGCCAGCTCTTCGTTGACATAGGTATAGTCGGCGTCTACGAGATGTCCGATCGGCTGGTTGTCCCGCAGCAGCGACAGAAAGAACAATGATGATTCGTCGCGCATCGCCGTCATCAGCGTCGCGGTGCACCAGGGGTTGTCGATCGGGTCGAGCCAGATGCGCGTGCCGACATGCTGAAAGCCGAGCCACTGCGCGGCGAACACGGTGCCAAGCGTGTTCGCCTTCTCATCGGCGAGCATCCGGTCAACCTGCCCTCGTAGCGTCTCCGGCTCGCGGAGGACGCCTCGTGAGGCGAGATCTAAGAGCTCCTGGTCGGGCATCGACGACCAGAGGAAGTAGGACAGCCGGGACGCCAGCTCCCAATCGCTGACCGGAAACGGTGCGTTGCCGTCTCGGCCTGCCTCGACACGCAGGAGAAACTTCGGCGAGATCAGGGCGGACTGCAGCACCTGTTTGACGGCGCCCTCGTGACCCAGGCCGGACGTCCGGCCGGCGCCATACTGGTCGACCGCCTGCGTCATCTCGTCGGTGGTCGGCGGGCGCCGATAGGCTCGTGTCAGGAACCGTCGCAGGACCATCTCGGCGACGTCCGTCTCGCTAGAATCGCGGCCCGGTCGCGCCGTGAAGATCAGCTCCCGCGTGCGACGGGGGGTCTCGGTGGTGGGCGTCTCAGGCAGCGCCAGATTGACGATCCGCTCGGCCACCGCGATGTAGCGCTCCATCAGCGACGGCTGGAGGAATAGCGTGTTCGAGGAGTTCTCGAACCCGCTCGACCCGGTCAGCTCGTCGGGAAACCGGTCGGTGGGATTGAGGTCGACACCGAACAGGTCTCGCACCGTGTTGTCGAACTCGGTGTGCGTCAGCCGACGCATCCGCTCGAAGCCCGGGTCGTCGATCGTCGAGTAGTCGAAGTCGTCAATCTCCCGACTGAGAATGGCCAGCATCTCGGTGCGGACCGACTCGGAGAGCTGCAGGGCGCCCTGCGGCGGCATCCGCTTCATCTCGAGCATACCGACGACACGGTTCCAGGTGTCGCGCTGCTTGACGAGGGGTCGCTCGGTCACCAGCGTGGACAGGTTGATGCCGGCCGACTGCGTCTCTGGCCCGTGGCAGCGGTAGCAGTGCTCCTCGACAAGTGGGGCAATGTCGGCCGATTCGACGCGCTCCTGCGCCTGAACGGAGGCTCCCCAGACGGCGCACGCCAGCGCAGCAGCGACAGTGGTCAGAAGGACTCGATGCCGGCTCGTCTGGGCCATTCAGATGTGCTCTGGTTGTCCGATCTTACTACTGGAGTACCAGGCTAGTCAGGAAGCGCGAAGACGAATAGCCCGTTCCCTCCTACCGGGCGCTTCACCTCCGGGGTGAGCTGGGCCGGTATCATGCCGCCCCAGCTGGCACCGCCGGCGCCGGTCGGCACTGCCAGATACTGCTTGCCATCGACCGCGTAGGTGATCGGGAACCCCTGGATCGAGGTGGGGAGCCGCGTCTCCCACAACGTCTCTCCACTCCGTGCATCGAACGCAAACATGTCGCGGTCCCAGCCTCCCGCGAACGCCAGTCCGCCGTCAGTGGTCAGCGCCGCGGAGTTGATCGGCGTGCGGAACCGGCGTCGCCACAGCACGTCGCCGGTGCGCATGCTCATCGCCAGGAACTCGCCCAGCTGTTCGTCGCTGTCAGGATGATGATGGTTCGTGCGGCGCACCGGCCCTGTGCCCCCGCCGCCAGCAACCTTGTCGACCGGCCCGAAGATGGCCGTCTCGCAGTTGAGATTGACCGGGATGAAGAACGCCTCCATCTCGGGGTAATAGGACATCGCGCGCCAACTCTTGAACCCGGCCGTGCTCGGGCACCAGTAGACCTCTTCGCCGATGATCGGGATGGTGCCGTCGCGGTAGGTCACCGCGCCGGTCGTCGGGTCGATGTCGGCCACCGTCTGATACCCCAGGTCGTGCGCATTGCGGAACTGCCCGGTCTGGAGCCCCATCTCCCACAGGACGCCGATCTTGCCCATGGTGAACACCGACCGCCGGTCGTCATAGTCGACCAGGACGCGTTCGAACACCTCGTCCATGTCGAGCGTTTCGCCCGGCAAGTGCTGGTAGTACCACTTCATCTCGCCGGTGTCGGGGTCGAGCGCCAGCGTCGAGTTCGTATAGAGCGCGTCGCCGTCAGTGCCACGCACGGCCCGCGCCCACGGCTTGGCCTGCGACGTGCCGTGAAACAGCGTCCGGGTCACCGGGTCGTAGCTGCCGGGAATCCACGAGTCGCTCCCAGCCCGGAACATCGGCGGCAGGTCGCCCCAGGTATCGCCGCCGCGCTGGCCCGGCAGCGCAATCGTCGAGGTCCGCCAGAGCTCTTCACCCGTGGTGGCATCGAGCCCGACGATGTAGCAGCTTTCCTCCCGGTAGCGCCCACATCCGGTCAGCCCCGACACCACGCGACCGTCGGCGACGATCGACCCGCTCGAGAACTGATAGCCGACGCCCTGGTCGATATCGGTCTCCCAGACCTCTTCGCCGGTGCGCGCGTCGATAGCGACGACGTGCGCGTCGGCGGTGTTCAGGTAGATCTTGTCCTCGTACATCGAGATGTTCCGGTGCATGCGGCCGGCCGGAGGCCCACCGAAACTGTTGCCGGGAGCTTCGGCGCCACGCTCGTACTCCCAGATCAGATCGCCAGAAGCCGCGTCAATGGCATGCACGATCTCGCCCGGGTTAGCGATATAGAGCACCCCGTCGTACACCAGCGGGCTGGTCTGCTGCGGGCCGCTCCGCAGCGCCCAACTCCAGATGAGGCGGAGATCGCCCACATTGTCGGCGGTGATCTGATCGAGCGGGCTGTGCGCCTGCGCATCGAGCGTGCGGCGCCAGTTCAACCAGTCGGCCGGCGGCGGGTTCTGGAGCATCTCATCGGTCACAGGCGTGTAGTCGGTCACCTGCGCGGTAGCGACCGCACCGGTGAACACGAGGGCGATCAGCGCGAGGACGAGCGTACGACGGCTGGTCATTGGCAACTCCTGTGGGTCAACTGTAAACCAGCCCTCCGGTTCTCGCCACTCCGAACGCCACAACCCCAGCGCGCAGGCTCACAGCATCCCAACCGCCGCCGCTCCTGCCAGTGAAGAAGGTTCTTGCCTGTGGCAGGCCAGCAGCCTACCATTTGCTGGGAAATGCCATGAATATGACACCTTTGCGGTTACGTGTGTTGATCTGGTTCCTCGCGCTGGCGACTGGGGGATTCCTGTCCGGCGAGCTTTCGGCCGCGCAAAGCGAGGCCGAGCGGGTCGAGTTCAACCGCGATATCCGACCAATCCTCTCCGAGGGCTGTTTCAACTGCCATGGCCCGAACAGCGCCAATCGGCAGGCGGGCCTGCGGCTGGACGTGCCGGAAGGCCCCCTCGAGGATCGTGGCCGGTACGGCGGTCCCGCCATCGTGCCGGGGAACGCGGACGAGAGCCCGCTGATTCGGCGGGTCACCGACGAGAACGCCCCCGCACGGATGCCTCGGGGAAAGGACCCGCTGACGGGCGAACAGATCGACACGCTTCGGCGCTGGATCGAGCAAGGCGCCGAGTATCAGCGCCACTGGGCGTTCATTCCGCCCGAGCGTCTCGCGCCACCAGCGGTGACCGACGCCGCATGGCCACGCAACTCCGTGGACAACTTCGTGATGGCCCGACTCGACCAGGAGGGACTGACCCCATCGGACGAGGCGGACCGGGCCACGCTGCTGCGCCGCGTCACACTCGACCTCACCGGTGTGCCGCCCACCCCGACCGAGCTCGCCGATTATCTCAACGACGACGCGGCCGACGCCTACGAGGGCGTGGTGGACCGGTTGCTGGCGTCGCCGCGCTACGGCGAGCGGATGGCGACCGACTGGCTCGACGCCGCCCGCTATGCCGACACCAACGGCTATCAGACCGACGGCGAACGATCGATGTGGCGCTGGCGCGACTGGGTCATCGACGCCTACAACGACAACATGCCGTTTGACCAGTTCACCATCGAGCAGCTGGCGGGCGACATGCTGCCCAACGCCACGCTCGATCAGAAGATCGCGACCGCTTTCAACCGCAACCACAGCCTGAACAGCGAAGGCGGCATCGTCCCGGAAGAGTTCCTCGTCGAGTACGCGGTCGATCGCGTCTCGACCACCGGCACGGTCTGGATGGGGCTGACGCTGGGCTGCGCGCGCTGCCACGACCACAAGTTCGACCCGATCACCCAGAAGGAGTTCTACGAAGCGATCGCGACGTTCAACAACATTCCCGAACGCGGCAAGGGGTTCAAGTACGTCAACTCGCCGCCGCTGGTCACCGCGCCAACCGCCGAGCAGCAGGCGGAGATCGACGAGCTCGACGCTCAGCTCGGCGAGGCCAGAGCCGAGCTGGCGGCGCTGGATGCCGACGCGACGGCAGCGCAACGCGAGTGGGAGGCGGCGTTGGTCACATCGGGTGGCGTCAACTGGACCCAGCGCGATGGGCTGTTGGCGCACCACACGTTCGAGGGCGACGTCGGCGGCACCCAGACGACTGCCGACGTGCCGGCGGTGCTCGAGGGCGGGTTGCCACAGTTCGTGCCCGGTCGTCTTGGTACGGCCCTGGAGTTCGACGGGCAGCGGTTCGTCAACGCGGGGCTCAGTCCGGATGTCGGATACGACGACGCATTCAGCTTCGCCGTCTGGATCAACCCGACCGCGAAAGACGGCGTCATCCTCTCTCGCGCCAGCAGCGGCGACCAGGGCGAGGTGGGGTGGGGTCTCTATCTCGAAGACGGCAAGCTCCGCTTCAACATGTCGACACGGGTGCTCGATGACGGGGTCGCGGCCGAAACGATTGCTGACGTGGCGCTCGGCCAGTGGCAGCATGTCGTGGCCACCTACGATGGCTCGAAGACGCCGGATGGCGTCCAGGTGTATGTCGATGGTCGCCCGCAGCCGCTGACACCGCTGAACGACCTGGTCGGCAACCGGCTGAGCGTCCGAAGATTTCCGTTGCGGATCGGCGCCAGCGGCTCCGAGAAGCCCCGCTTCAAGGGCCGGTTGGACGACGTGCGGATCTACGCGGGCGTCCTGACCGCCACCGAGGCGAGAGTGATGGCGGTGGTCGACTCGCTCAGCGACATCGCCGCGCAGGCGGCGGCCGCGCGGTCGGCGGCGCAGACCGACAAGCTTCGGCTCGCGTTTCTCGATCAGTACGCGCCGCCGACGGTGCAGGCGGCTGGCCGCAAGGTGGTCGAGCTTCAACGCCAGCGAGACAAGCTGTGGGCCAGCTACCCGACCGTCATGGTGATGGAAGAGAACACCGAGCGCCGGCCCACCTTCCGGCTCAACCGTGGCGCCTACGACAACCCGGTCGAGGAGGTGTTCCCTGGCGTGCCCGCCGCGCTGCCGCCGCTGCCAGATGGCGTGGAGGCCAACCGGCTGTCGTTCGCGCGGTGGCTCGTCGACCCCGGGCATCCCCTGACGGCGCGCGTCACGGTGAACCGCTTCTGGCAGATGTATTTCGGGACCGGTATCGTCAAGACCGCCGAAAACTTCGGCACGCAGGGCGAATATCCGAGCCATCTCGAGCTGCTCGACTGGCTGGCCACCTCGTTCATCGATTCCGGGTGGGACGTCAAAGCGTTGCAGCGAACCATCGTGACCAGCGCCGCCTACCGGCAGTCGTCGAAGATGACGGCGGAGGCGTTCGAGCGGGACCCCGAGAACCGGCTGGTGGCGCGAGGGCCCCGGTTGAGGCTGCCGGCGCAAACGATTCGCGACCAGGCGCTCGCCGTGTCGGGTCTGCTTGTCGAGAAGGTGGGTGGACCCTCGGTCAAGCCGTATCAGCCGGCCGGGCTGTGGGCCGACATGGTCGAGGGTGGGTATGGCGACTACGAGCTGTCGGAAGGCGACGACATCTACCGTCGCAGCCTCTACACCTTCTGGAAGCGAACGCTCGGGCCACCGACGATGATGATGTTCGACTCGTCGACGCGGGAGACCTGCATCGTGCGCACTGGCATCACGAACACGCCGCTCCAGGCGCTGACCCTGATGAACGACGTGACCTATGTGGAAGCGGCACGACGGCTGGCCGAGCGGATGATGACCGAAGGCGGCGAGTCGCCGGCAGACCGGATCGCGTTCGCCTATCTGCTTTCAACGGCCCACCGCCCCGCGGCCCAGGCGCAGTCCATTCTGACTCAGGGTTATCGACAGCATCTCGACCGCTACCAGGCCGACCGCGCCGCGGCGCTCGAGCTGGTCAGCCAGGGAGAATCCTCACGCGACGAGACCCTGGATGTGGCGGAGCTGGCCTCGTACACGATGGTGGCCAACCTGATCCTCAACTTCGACGGCACCGTAACGAAAGAATGACCCAGGCATGAGCTATGAGCATGAATGAGCGCCTCGAACGGCTGCTGTCCCGTCGACGTTTTCTCGAGCTGACGGGCACCGGGATCGGCACGGCCGCGCTGGCGACGCTGTTCGGCCAGGATCTGCTGGCGCAGACGCCGGGTGGCGCCCCGACCGCCATCGGTGGATTGCCAGGACTGCCGCACCATGCGCCCAAAGCGAGGCGGGTCATCTACCTGTTCCAATCCGGCGCCCCGTCACAGCACGAGCTGTGGGACTACAAGCCAGCGCTTCAGGAGATGGCCGGCGAAGACCTGCCGCCATCGGTGCGTGGCGACCAGCGCGTGACCACGATGACGGCCGGGCAGGACACCTTCCCGCTCGTCCCGTCGAAGTTTCCGTTTTCGCAGCACGGCCAGTCGCGGGCGTGGGTCAGCGACCTGATGCCCTACACCGCCAGGATCGTCGACGACCTGTGCTTCATCAAGTCGCTGCACACCGAGGCGATCAATCACGACCCCGGCATCACCTTCTTCCAGACCGGCGCACAGCTGGCCGGGCGACCGAGCATGGGCGCCTGGCTCTCCTACGGACTCGGCACGATGAACGCCGACCTGCCGACCTTCGTGGCGCTGGTCTCGAAAGGGTCGGCACAGACCGGCCAGCCGTTGTACGACCGGTTGTGGGGCAGCGGCTTTCTTCCGACCCGCTACCAGGGCGTCAAGTTTCTCGCCACCGGCGACCCGGTGCTGTATCTGTCGAACCCGCCGGGCGTCGACCCGGACACACGGCGGCGATTTCTCGATGATCTCGGCGCGCTGAACCAGCTCAAGGAAGACGAGTTCGGCGACCCGGAAACCAGCACGCGTATCGCCCAGTACGAGATGGCGTATCGCATGCAAACCTCCGTGCCGGAGCTGGCCGATCTGTCGGACGAGCCGGAAAGCACTTTTGAGCTCTACGGCGAAGACTCGCGCACACCCGGCACCTTCGCGCGCAACTGTCTGCTGGCCCGCCGGCTGGCCGAGCGCGACGTGCGCTTCGTGCAGTGCTTCCACCGCGGCTGGGACCAGCACACCCGGCTGCCACAGGGCATTCAGCGTCAGGCGAAGGACGTCGACCAGGCGCAGGCGGCGCTGGTTCAGGACCTCAAGCAGCGTGGGATGCTCGACGACACGCTGGTCATCTGGGGCGGCGAGTTCGGTCGCAGCGCCTACAGTCAGGGCGTCGTCACCGAAGAGACCTACGGACGCGACCATCACCCACGGGCGTTCACGATCTGGATGGCGGGCGGCGGCGTCAAGCCTGGCTTCAGCTACGGCGAGACCGACGACTTCTCGTACAACATTGCCAGCAACCCGGTGCACATCCACGATCTGCACGCGACGATGCTGCATCAGCTCGGCATCGACCACACCAAGCTGACCTTTCCGTTTCAAGGGCGCAACTTCCGTCTGACCGACGTCGCCGGGAGGGTGGTCGACGCCGTCCTGGCGTGAGCGCCAGAAGACCGCCGCGCGCGACAGGAACATGTCTGTTGCGAAAACCGTAGCAGGAAGGAGGAGCCGATCCGGTGATCACCTTCCCTGCCTCCCCGCCTCAGCAGACCCCCGGCCCGCCGCGTGTCGATGAGTTCGAGCCGGCCTTCTGGCGGCGTGTGGCGCGCCTCCAGGAAGCGCACCGGCAACTCTGGTGGAGCACCGACGACCAGACGCCGCGACTGGGCGTCCGCATCGACCCTCACCGGCAGTGGGCTAACGCACGCCGCACCCGGGGGTTCATCGATGGCATGGCCGACACCATGCGGAGCTATCCGGAGGGCGGCAGCGGCCGGCGCGCCGCGGCCGAGTCGATCAAAGCCACGGTGCGCGAATATGCGGCCGTGTGCCTCGGGTGGTCTGCAGGCGAGCAGCAGCTCTTCCTCTCCGACGACTCGTTCCGCGTCACGCAGGAGTTTGCCCAAGAAGCAAGGCGGTTCGATGCCGACATCCAGGCCGAGGCGCTCTTTCAGGCGCTGCGCAACGTCTGGATCATGAACGGCATCCAGGTCGTCCTGGGGCGGCCGCTCGAGCTGACGCCGGCCGTCTTCGCCTACAGCTTGCTCTACCCGTACACCGACAACCCCCTCGACAGCCCGGAACTCGATACGACCACCAAGCGGGCACATAGCGAGCGGCTGGCGCGACGGCTGCGTG
>JASLOY010000101.1:6034-9785 GCA_030745255.1 Vicinamibacterales bacterium | reverse complement strand
CATGATCAAGACCGCTGCCGCGGTGTTGTTGACCACGACGGCCCCCACGGCGCCGGTCAGGCGACCCAGGAGTGTTTCAGCAAGGACGTCGCGTGCACTCCAGCGACCATCGTCCAGGTCGTACTCGAGGTTCGTATAGCCGGCCGCCAGGCTCGCCACCCTTTCGACCGCCGGCGAGGCCAACGGGGCTCGGCCCAGGTTGGTGTGCACGATCACTCCGGTCGCGTTGATGACTGGAACCAGCGATGGTTCAAATCCGACTGCGAGCTGCGAAGCCGTGCGCTGCTCGATGGTGGACGCCGCCTGTTCGCTGTCCCCGATCGGGGAGGCAGGAAGCCCAGCCGCCGTCAGCTCGCGTCGCAGCATGTCGGTGACGCCGCGCAATGCTGCCAGCACGGCTGCGGGGCCATACTCGGTCTCCAGCGCGCGCACGGCCGGTCGTTGGCGGAGACGATCGATGGAAGGCAGGATGCGCGGCGTGGTCATCGGATCCAGGACAGTGAGCGGCGCGCCGCGAGGACACGCCTTGCCGCATCGCGGGGGTTCAGGATACCATCACGACGCCCGCGACCAATGAGTAAGGGTCCGCGCAAGAATAAGTGCCCGTTTTGGGGTGTCGAGGCGCCGGGCTGGCAAGGTGCGACGGGGGAAGATACCGGCAGTATTTGACCCCGCTGAAACGAAGCCCAACGCTGCCCCTGACGGGATGCATCGGCGGCCACCAAATGGGAAGTTATTCTTGCGCGGGCCCTAAGGCCTCCAGTCAGCCAGCCGACAGACCACCGACCGAGACAGGCGCGTCCGAGTATCGACCTTCCGACCGATTTTGGCCGTATGTCGACGTGCCGGAGGAGCCGAGCGACGAGGAGTTGGCGCTGCTCGACCCGGATCTGCGCGAGATACTGCTCGGGGACACGTCAGACCGGCCGTTCTCGGTGACCCTCGTCTTTCCGCCGTTTGACGGCCCAGACTATGACCGTGCGGTCGAGCTGGCGCGTGCGTCGACGGAGTATCGCGTGACCGGATCGGGGGCCGCGATGCGTCACCGCGCCCGGTTCCTGCCAAGCGAGGCGCGCGGGCTGAAGGCACTGTTCGAGCTGGTCGGGCCGTACGATGCCTGCGAGGTGTTGGTGGATGACCGACCCGTGCCCTATGCGCGCGAGTTGTGGCTACCACTCATCTGGTTTCTCATCCGCTGATCGGTGATGGCCGTTCGAAGTGATTCGGGAGTCCAGCAACCGGACCAGGCCGGTTTGGAGCGTGACCTGGTACAGCTCGAATCCGGCCTGCGTCAGCTCGAGAACGAGTACACGATGTACTTCGCAGGCCGCCGGCAGCGGCCGCCGGTTCCATTGCGGGCCAGGATGGAGGCGATCCTCAGACGTTGGAATCGGGTGTCGATCGAGCGGTCGACCGAGCGATTCCGCTTCAACACGCTCCAACTGCGGTTTCGGTCCTTCGCGAATCTGTGGGATCGCGGGCTCCGCGCACGGGAGGAGGGTCGTCCCGGGCCGTTCTCAACACGCGTGTGACAGCGCGCCGCTAAAGAGGTTATTCGCCCCTGGTCACGTTGCCGGCTTGC
The DNA here is from genome assembly GCA_030745255.1 of Vicinamibacterales bacterium. GTDB lineage: Bacteria > Acidobacteriota > Vicinamibacteria > Vicinamibacterales > UBA8438 > NP936. Next base: position 8,203 of record JASLOY010000101.1, on the reverse strand, counting down.
GGACCCTTCGGCCCGTCCACGATCTCGAACTCCACCGGCTGGCCCTCTTCGAGTGTGCGGAAGCCGTCACCTTGAATCGCCGAGAAGTGCACGAAGACGTCGCTGCCGCCGTCACGTTCGATGAACCCGTACCCCTTGGCGTTGTTGAACCATTTGACTTTGCCTGTGATGCGCATCCTGCTTCCCCCGACCTGCATGTGGGCGGCGCGGGACGCCACCCGGCTTACGAAATCCATGACGGTGGTGGCCGTCACGGGGGCACAAAAAAAGACCGCCAAAGCGGCCTGCGAATCGATCCATTCACCCGTGACGGCATCGTAGCCAGCTTGTCTAACGTTGTCAAGGCGACCCGAATTCCGCTGTAGGGAGGAGAGTGAACCAGATATGCGAGCGCTGTTGAGCGTGTCCGACAAAACGAATTTGGCCGATTTCGCCAGCGGTCTGGTCGCGCGTGGGTATGAGCTTGTGTCGACGGGCGGGACTGCGCGCGCCCTGGCCGAGGCCGGGCTCACCGTGACGGCCGTTTCCACGGTGACCGGATTCCCCGAGATGATGGACGGTCGGGTCAAGACGCTGCATCCGGGCGTGCACGGCGGCATTCTCGCGCGTCGCGACCGTCCCGACGATATGCAGGCGATCAAGGGGCAAGGAATACAACCGATCGATGTGGTCGTCGTCAACCTGTATCCGTTCGCGCGGGCGGCGGCCGACCAGCGGACGACCGTGGAGGCGCTTATCGAGGAGATCGACATCGGTGGACCGTCGCTGGTGCGGGCGGCAGCCAAGAACTTCCGGCATGTCGTCGTGGTCGTAGACCCCGTCGACTACCGAACAGCGACCGAGCAGCTGGACCTGCCGGACGGACCCAGTGAGGCGTACCGGCTGTCGCTTGCCTGCAAGGCGTTCGCGCACACCCGGTCTTACGACGACACCATCGCCTCTGCGTTGTCGTCTGTCGAGGTGGCCGATGGCAGCTTTACGCGCGGTGCACCCCCCGCCGAGCCTCTGGCGCCCGACCGGCTAGCGCTCAAAGCCGATCGGTTGCGCATGCTGCGGTATGGCGAGAATCCGCATCAGTCCGCTGCGCTATACGCCGACGGGGCAGTCGGGTTTGGTGGCGCACAGGTGGTTCAGGGCAAGGAGCTGTCGTTCACTAATCTGCTGGATCTCGATGCCGCAGCTCGACTGATGCTCGAGTTCGATGAACCAGCGGCGGTCGTGGTGAAGCACATGAATCCCTGCGGGGTCGCGACTGCGGCGTCGCTGAGCGAGGCCTATGTGATGGCGCGTGAGGTGGACCCGCTCTCGGCATTCGGCGGCATCGTCGGCGTGAATCGCCCGATCGACGGCGACACGGCCAGGGCGATCACGTCGACCTTCATCGAGGCGGTCGTCGCGCCCGAGGCAGACGCCGAGGCGCGCGCCGTGTTCGCCACGAAAAAGAATCTGCGGTTGGTGTTGGCCGACTGCGCCCAGGTCGCTGCGGATCTCCGCCTGACCCGCGAAGTCCGCTCCATCCTTGGCGCGGTTCTCGTGCAGGAATACGATCGGGTTACCGAGGCCACGTCGCCGTGGGACGTCAGTGCGGCGAGTCCAGATCAGTTTGAATTCCGTGTCGTGACTACGCGGCAACCGACCGACAAGGAGTGGGCCGCTCTGCGTCTGGCGTGGCGAGTCTCGGCGCACGTCAAGTCAAATGCCGTCGTGTTTGCCGTGGCGGATCGGCTGGCGGCGATTGGCGCGGGCCAGATGAGTCGGGTCGATGCGGTCAAAGTGGCGACGATGAAGGCGACGACGGATCTATCCGGCACCGCGGCCGCGTCCGACGCGTTCTTTCCATTTCGCGACGGGCTCGATGCGATTGCGGCGGCTGGTGCGACCGCGGTCGCGCAACCAGGCGGGTCGGTGCGGGACGAAGAGGTGATCGCCGCCGCCAATGAGCACGGCATCGCGATGGTGTTCACAGGGCGCCGGCATTTCCGGCATTAGTACTAGACGGGGCTGCGCCCCGCGCCCCACGCGGTGGCTGGTGGGGCCCCGAGAGCCCCACGCCGCCACCGCGGGACGCGCATTGTCGCGCGGCCGGGGGGGGCGGGGGGGGGCCCGCGGGGCGGGGGCGGGGGGGGGCGCCACCCCAAAACGCGCCCCCCCCCCGCCAACCAAACGAGG
>JASLOY010000101.1:0-6024 GCA_030745255.1 Vicinamibacterales bacterium | reverse complement strand
CAGGCGGAGCTGCGTGTCCCGAAACCCATACGGGCGCCGCGCTCCGGAAACCGATCCTCGTGGTTCAACAGTAGTCTGCCGCGGGCGTTGGGCTGTGTGCTGCGGGCTTCAGGCCACAGGCGAGCGTTTTCTTGCGTGAGTGGAGTGATGCAGGCCGGCTTCGTTGTTCAACAGGAGCACAGTTTGGCTGGCACCATGAGTCGACCGGGGGGCCACTACCTGAGCGCCTGTAGCCTGTGGCCGATGAGGCGGCGCCCTAAAGGCGGTTGCCGGCAGCGGCGCTTGCGCCTTCTGCCGCGTGGGTGCTCTCGGCTGCCGCAAAGGGTAGCGTGATCAACACCAGGAACAGCATCAGGAACTCCGAGTCCCCGAAGTTGTATTCAAACATGCCTGCCGTCAGCATGCCGGCGACCGCCGCCAGACCGGCGGCAGCCAGGGCGGCGGTTGCCGGAGTCTTGAGCCGGCTGATCAGGTCACGCACGAGCAGCGCGAGAAAGCCGAGCCAGACGACGAGCGCAGGCAGACCGCGTTCGGCCGCGATGTGCAACGGCACATTGTGGAGGTGCGGGTTGTTTTCCTCGACCGCGCTCGCGTCGCGATACTCCGGGTAGACCTCCTTGACCACGTCCGGTCCAACACCGGTCAGCGGGCGATCACTGACCATGCGGAAGCCGGCCCTCGCCATCGCGACTCGATCGCGGTTCGTCGGGTCTTGCAAGTCGAACGCGGAGTACATTCGGTCGGTCAGCTGTGGAGGAGCAAAGGCGATGAACAGCGCAGCCAGCACCGGCAGGACCGCCATCAGTCGCAGATCCTTCATGACGAACAGCAGTCCCAGCGCGGCGGAGGCGCCGACCCACGCGCTTCGCGTAAAGGTAAGTGCGAGCGCCACGAGCAGCGCCGGCATGACGAGGGCCGACCAGATTCGATCTCGCGTGTCGAACATCAGCCGCCCTCCGGCGAGCGCGATCACCAGCACCAACAATCCAGAGTAGGTCATGTAATGACCCATGGTTCCGCGCGGCCGTTGTCCGAGATTGTCGTATTCGAGGATGCCGTATTGCACGACACCGAACACCGCGCTGGCGGCGCCGACGGTAATGACGATTGTCGCCAGGGTCCGTGCTTGCGTGCCCCGTCCCAGGCGGTAGACGAGCGGTACGACGAGGAACAACAGCACTTCCTTCGAGTCGACGAGGCTGATGCCGCGGTCTATGGAAAACGCGACCGACACCATCGTCACTGCGGCATAGACCGCCAGTGCCCCGAAAAACGGCGGGGCCGACGGTCGTTCACGCTCGGCCACGAGCAGGCCGATCCACAACCCGAGGGTGATGGTGAGGAGGATGCCGGAAGCGGCAATGGAGATCTGCAGGGCCGCGACGAATCCCAAGAGCGAGATCAACGCTGCAACTTCCAGCTTCGAGGTGTGGTCGGTGGCGCCCGGAAGGACACTCATAGCCGCGGGATGCCTTCAGCGCGTAGAGCCAGTAAGTTGCGACGCCGTCACGACGCGTCGTGCTCGGTTGACACGTCTAACATGTCGATTTCTGCAATTTCTACTGTTTCTACGATTTCTACTATTCTTCAATGGTCGCTTCATCGATGAGCATCACCGGGATGTCGTCCTTGATGGGATAGACGCGGTGACACGTGTTGCACTTCAGGGCAGTGTCGTCGTGGACGAGCACGACCGGTGTCTTACAGTTCGGACAGGCGAGTATCTCAAGCAATTCGGCGTCGATGCCCATACGGCGACCCTTCCACACTGAACACCCGACTATACCAGACTGGTCCCGCGGCGGCCTCGGGCAGTGAATTGCGGCCGTCTCACGGGTTGATGGTTCTAGCGTCCTGTGGAACAATCAGGCCGTGATGCGGTTCTGCCTTTGTATCTTGTCTATTGTTTGCGCGCTGGCATCGGTTACGCCGGCCCATGCCCAATCTACGGCCTCCGGGCAGCCGAACATCGACGACCGAGCGGCTGCATATCACGCTTTCGTGTTGGGGCGGTCGCTCGAGGGCGCGGGTGATATTGAGGGCGCCGTTGCCGCTTTCCTGCGGGCGGCCGAGCTCGACCCGGCCGCAGCCGACATCTGGGCGGAACTGGCAGCGCTCTACGCTCGCCGGAACCGAGCCGACGAAGCGCTCGAGGCTGGTCGCGCCGCGCTCGATCGCGACCCGGACAACAAAGAGGCCCATCGGATCCTGGGGCTCGTCTATTCGGCCCGCGCTGGCACGAGGGGTGACGCCGGGCGAGAGGATGCCGACCGGGCGGTCGATCACCTTGAGCGTGCGCGCGACGCCCTGACACCGGACCCGGGACTGTATCTCTCGCTCGGGCGTCTGTATGTTGCCACGGGGGAGACGGCGAAAGCGATCGACCTGCTCAACGAGCTGCTCGAAGCCGAGCCGCAGTTTGCGGACGCGCATGTGCTGCTCGCCCAGGCCTACGAGGCGCAGGGCGCGTGGGACGAGGCGGCGGCCGCCTACGAGCGGGCGGTGACCTGGAGCCCACAGCGGGCGCGTTACCGGCGACAGCTTGCCAACGCGTTGTTGAACGCCGGAGAACCGACTCGGGCGCTCGAGGTTGTGCGGGAGCTCGTCCGCGTCCGTTCGGATGACACCAGCGGGTGGTATCTGCTGTCGGAGCTGGCGTTGCAGCTCAACAACTTCGACGAGGCTGGGGCGGCTGCTCGGAGGGTGATCGCGCTGGAGCCGGACGGCCTGCGGGGCGCCTACATGCTGTCTCGCGTGCTCGGTGCGCAGGGCGAATATCAGGCCATGGTGGATGCCCTGGAGCCGGCGGTCCGCGGCGCGCTCGAGCGCAACGTGGCGGCCAGCCAAATCGTCAGTCTGCTTCAGCGGCTGAGCGTGGCGCATGAACAACTGGGCGACCACGACGCGGCGATCGACACGCTGACCCGGGCACTCGATCTGACGCCATCTCATCTTGGGCTCCAGGCGCAGCTTGCACAGGTGTTTATCGACGCCGGGCGTCTCGACGAGGCGGCTGATGTGGTCCGCCGGGCCCAGCGCGAGAGCCCCGGCAATCTGGCGTTCCAGCGGCTCGAGGCGGAGACTCTGTCGGCGCGAGGAGACGTGGCCGACGCGTTGGCCGTGCTCGAGCGTGCGCTGTCTCAGCACGAGGAGCAACCGGTCGCCCATTTTGCGCTGGCCAACATGTACAGCCAGCACGATCGGGTCGACGATGCCGTGCGTGTACTAAAGGCGGCCGAGGTCAGATTTCCCGACAACACGGCTGTGGTCTTCCAGCTCGGAGCCGTCTTCGAGCGGGGGCAACGTTTCAGCGAGGCGGAGGGCGCGTTTCGGCGCGCGCTCGAGCGGGACCCGGACGACGCCGCCACGCTCAATTACCTTGGGTACATGTTGGCCGAGCGAGGAGAGCGTCTCGACGAGTCGGTCGACCTGATCCAACGGGCCTTGAAACAGGAACCCAACAACGGGTCCTATCTCGACAGTCTTGGCTGGGCCTACCTCAAACAGAACCGGTTGGAGCTGGCCGAGCCGCCGTTACGGCAGGCCGGCGAGCAGTTGCGGCGCAATTCGGTCGTTCAGGACCACCTGGGCGATCTGCTGTTCCGGCTCGAACGATACGCCGAGGCGACCTCCGCCTGGGAGCGCGCGTTGGCGGGTGATCAGGATGGGGTCGACCTGTCGGTGATCGAGGATAAGCTTCGCGACGCAAGAGACCGACTGTCTCGCTGATGCGTCCGGTTCGCCTTTTCTCACGCTGTATCCTTCTTACCGTTCTTTCCGGGTGCGCGTCCACGGCCCCCAGGCTGTCGTTGCCGGACGGACCAGGGACTCCGTTTCCAGACTACGGGCCGGCGTTCGAAACGGCGGTGTCGGAGTGCCGAAACGTCCGGACACTCGATTCGCTGGTCCGGCTTCGGGGACGTGGTGGCGGGACACATATCAGCGGTCGGCTCCTCGCCGGGCTGGCCGCACCCGCTTCGTTGCGCCTCGTATGGCTTGCGCCGTTTGGCGCGCCCGGCTTCGTCCTTGTAGCGCGACCCGGTGAGGCGACGTTGTGGCTCACGCGCGAGGCGCGTGTGCTGAGGGACGTCCCGGCCGCCGACATGCTCGACAGCCTGACCGGCGTGGCACTCGCGCCTGAGGATCTCCGGGCGGTGCTCACCGGGTGCCTGGTGCCGGACGCGCAACCGACCGCGGGGCGCAGCTACGATGACGATGACCTGGTTGCCGTCGACCTGATGGGCGGGTCGGTCGCCTTTCTGCGGCGGATCGGCGGCGAGCATCATTTGGTTGCGGGAACCCGGGACGGGTTGACGATCGAGTATGGCGAGTTCCGGCGCCACATCCCACGCCGGGTGCGCGTGCTGTCGGATGAGCTGGTGGCTGGGTCGAGGGAGCCGCTGACCGATCTGACGGCCACGCTCTTCGAGCCGGACATCAATGTGGATATCCCCGACGAGGCGTTCGTGCTGAACGACGACGACCTACCGGACGACGTCCTGCCGATGACGTTGGATGATCTGCGGCGGGTCTCCCCGCTGGAGGCGCCACCGGAGCCGTCACCTTCGAGGTGACGCCGCACTCGAACACTGGCATGCCTTTCTCGTTGAACACCGGTGTCGCCGGTCCCCTGAAGATTCGGGCGCACGCCAAGATCAATCTGCACCTGCGTGTCGGCGCCAGGCGCGCGGACGGCTTTCACGATCTGACGACCATCCTGCAGTCGATAGCGTTGCATGACACGGTCACGTTGCGCGCTGTCGAGGGACCGTTCCGAGTGCGGTGCGCCACGGCCGGTGTGCCTGAGGGCGAGGCCAATCTGGTGTGGCGGGCCGCGCGCCGGCTGTGGGGTGCCTTGGGGCGGCAGGGAGACCCCCGCGGAGTGGGGATCACGATCGCGAAGCGGATACCGGTCTCGGCGGGTCTGGGGGGTGGGACCGCCGATGCGGTGGCGGCGCTGCGCGGGTTGTGCCGGCTCTGGGGCGAATCGCCCGGGCCATCGTGCCTCCAGGAGCTTGCCGCCGACGTTGGCGCGGACGGTCCGTTCTTTCTCGTCGGTGGAACGGCGCTCGGAGTGGGCCGCGGCGACGAGGTGTATCCGCTTGCCGAGCTGCCGCGTCACTGGGTCGTCATTGCGGTACCGGCTCGGCGAGTGTCGACCGCTACGGCTTACGGTTGGATGGACGGTGACCGGACGGCTTCGACGCGTCGCGTGCGGGTGAGCGACGGTGGGCAGAGACGATTCCCGCCGGTTGCCGGTTCCACCCTCGAGTTCGGCGCCCTGACCAACGACCTGGAGCGGACGGTTGCCCGGCGTCGACCCGAGATCCGCGCAGCCACGCGGATGATGTCCGGTGCTGGGGCGCTGACTGCAGCCATGACCGGGAGTGGGTCGGCGGTTTTCGGACTGTTTCGGCGACGGGCGCGTGCCGTCGAAGCGGCTGGCGCCGCCCGGCGCGAGGGCTGGACCGTGCTGGTGACCGAGACCGTGGACCGGGCCGGTCTTGCGCGGCAGGTCGCGGTCTGACGCGCTCGGGAGTCCTGTTTCGGCCGTCCCGATTCCTTGCCCGAATCGGGGTCGTCGGGATAAAGTACAGGATTGCGCGGATCACCAAGAGACGCGCCGTGGCCACCCGGTGCCAGACGTAGCTTTGCTAGATGGGGCGTGGCCAAGTGGTAAGGCGCGGGACTTTGGCTCCCGTATTCGAAGGTTCGAATCCTTCCGCCCCAGCCAACCGAATGCGTCGGCGGCGCTGCCGGTCTCTGTGGGCGGTTAACTGACGGTCGACCGGGTTCTGACCGAATGGCGATGCAAAACGGGCAACTCAAGCTTTTTTCTGGCAGCGCGCATCCCAAGTTGGCGAGGGAGATAGCGGATCATCTCGGGGTGTCGCTGGGACGGTCGAAGCTCAAACGGTTCTCGGACACGGAGGTGTCGTTTCAGATCGACGAGAACATCCGGGGCACCGATGTGTTCATCGTGCAGCCCACATGCACGCCGGTCGACGCCAATCTGGTCGAGCT
>JASLOY010000100.1 GCA_030745255.1 Vicinamibacterales bacterium | reverse complement strand
GTCGAACCGCACCGAGTAGGGACGACCAAGGTCGAACGGAAACATCGGGCTGAACCGCAGGAGATCGTTGTCCCCGATCGCATACGACCCGAGCACCGGCGGTGTCGCGAGCAGGGTGTCCTCGTCCACGTCCTCGTTCTGGACGACGGTCACGCGCAGCAGGTCGGCCCACTCCTGGTTGGTCAGCTCAGCGGCTCGGAGCCAATCCAGATCCTCGGCCGTCAGGCCACCGACCTCCACGTTGGCTCCGTTGGCGCCTGCGCCAGCGGTCGCCAACCGAATCTGGACTGTCGGCGCAGCGGTGCCTGGTCCGCCGGAGCCGGAGCAGCCGGCGGTCGCCATGAGCAGCGTGACGGCGAGTGCCGGCAGCGGGCGGATCAGGGCCGGAGGGGTGCGTGGCTCGGTGTGACGCGGGCACGCAGGCGCCCGCGTCACACCGGAGAGTGAGGGTCGCATGAAACGCGAGGCCGGCTACGGCAGCGCGATCGCCTCGAGGTTTGCCTGACCGGCGTCGTTGCGCGCGATGACCATCACGTGCTCGTCGTCGAGCAGGTCCAGCTGTTCCACGCCGGTCATCTGCGCGATGGTCTCGTAGCCGACTCCCGCCTTGTTGCCACCTCGGACCGGCTCGGTCAGTCCCGGCTGATCACCAAAGTTCTCGGTCGGGATCTTCATCACGCCGCGGCTGGTGTTCGACATCAGCAGAAAGTCTTTGCCGTCCTTCTGATAGACGACCATGTCGAGCGGGCGGTTCCGGTTGCCGAGCTCCGCGATGGTCGTGCCCATGACCTTGGCGCCCGGCTGCAGGTTGTCGACCGGGAACTTCACGAGAGGGGTGCAGAGATAGCCGGCAATGAGGTTCTGCTCACCAGCGATCTCATACGGCACGAAGGTGTAGACGGGCGACTGCGTTTCGAATTGTCCGTGGGCCGCGTGCCAGATCTCGACGCTGGTGCCTTCGTCGATCTCGTTGAATGGGTACGCGACCGAGCGCAGCTTCGACGAGAACTCCTCGTTCGACAGCCCGGCGATGAACAGCCGGCCGTCGACATACGCCATGTCGGTGATCGAGGAGGCCCGCGGGTTGCGACGCGCTCCCGGGTTGGCGTCTGGCGCATTCGGTAGCGCGACGTCCGTGTAGGTCACGTCGCCGAGCGAGATCACGTCGATCGTGCCGGCGCCGTCGACACGGAGCAGGACCGGCACGGCGTTGGCGCCACGCCCGCGCGACGCCGAGATGAAGGCGTTGCGCGACGTCGGGCTAATCGCGAGGTCGTTGATCTGAATCTCGCGGGCGTCGGTGCCGAGCAGCGCGGCGATCTGCTGATCGATGCCGGCGACGTCCTTGGTGCCGGGCGTGCCGCTCGAGACGCGGTCACCCATTTCCAGCGCGACGATCTTCGCCCCGGCGTTGTCGGCGATGAACAGGACGTCGTCTGGGCCGAACGTCAACGGGCCACCGGACGCCAGCGTGGGTCCCTCTGCGGCGGACAACGCCGCGTGCGGCATCAGGAGGAACGTGCACAGGCCCACGACGGCACACAGCGAGAACAGCGTTCGAAGCGACATGGTCAGCTCCTTCGTCGGGCAGGACATCCCTGCGAAAACGGACACGGAGAAAGGCATCATGCTATCACGACGGCGGCGGACCGTCCGGCATTTACCCGCGACACCGGTCATTCGTCGTTCGTCATCAATCGACGGCAAACGCCAGCAGCACGTTCCCTGGCATGAAGCCAAAGGTGTCGTAGCCGGACACCACGTAGAGCATGCCATCGACGATTGTGGGGCCCGGACCGTTGAGGGCGCCGCCGCGAGCCTCGACGCCGTTCACCGTGACAAACTCCCGGGCGGTGTCAACGTCCCAGATGACGCGCCCCGTGTCCGTCGAGTGAGCCCGGAGATGCCCGTCGAGGCTGCCGGCGAACGCGACACCGGGAATCAGTGTGACCGCCGCCGGCTGAGCGGTGTGACACCCGGGCCGGCTGCCGCAGGTGTCCTGCATCGGTGGAGCGTGCCAGACCAGCTCGCCGTCTTCGACCCGTAAGGCTGTGACGCCGCCCGCCTCGCCTGGCGCCTTTTCCGCCGCGTCGGAGATCGACACATACACCTGCGTGTCGTCGGTGGCGAACCCCCACTCGATCCCGCCCAGCAGACCGCCGTCCGACACACGCGTTTCCCACACGATCTCGCCAGTCTCTGGGCGGAGCCCATACATCACCCCCGACTTCTGCCCGGCCAGCAGCAGGTCTTCGCCACCTGTACCCCTGACCAGCACCGGCGAGCTGCCGTAGTCGACATCCGGTCCCTCTGACTCGGGGCAATTGGCTCGCGCTACCGGATTGTCTGACATACAGGCGATCGTGAACGCGTCGCCCGGCGTGGTCTGAGTCACCCAGCGAATCTCGCCGGTGTCCATCTGAAGCGCCATGATGGCGTCGCTCTCCGCCGCGGCCGGGTCGGAATAGGCGTCACCGGTGGCGATGTAGAGCTGGTTCCGAGCCGGGTCGATGGTCGGGGCAGACCACACCCCGGCCCCGGATGGTCCGAGGTTCTGCGTGCCGGCGCTGTTGCGTCTCGTCGGCTGCGGCGATTCGGTTATGACGAACCGCTTCCAGAAGCGCTGCCCGGTCGCCGCATCCAGGGCGACCACGCTGCCGCGGAACGTGCAGCACTCATACCTCGGGTCGGCGGCCGACACCTCTTCGAGTGAGGAGACCGGCACGTACAGGACGCCGTCGTGCAGCGTCGGCGCGCCGGTGATCTGCGCGGCCGCATGGCTCTCGACCGTCGTCGTCCAGCGCAGCTCGCCGGTCAGCAGGTCCACGGCGTGCACCGAGGCGAAACCGTCGCCGAAGTAGGCGTTGAACCCACCCTCGTCTGCCGGACCAACCGAGATCGCGGACCGCACCAACGTCGGTGCTTCATGAACCCAACGGACGCAGCCGGTGGCGGCGTCCAGCGCATAGACAAGACCGTTGCGTGTCCCCACCAGGACCCGACCCGCCACCACCGTCGCCTGCGAGCCGGCCGCCGTCACCCCGGGGAACCCGAATGCCCATCGCAGGCGCAGCCCCCCGACGTCGTCCGCCGTGAGGCCGGCCGATTCGGTCGGTTGCAATCGCCTATTGGCTAGGTCGACGCCCCACCCGTTCCATGCCGGGGCCGACAGATCGACCTGCGCCGAGGCGTCCGCGTCACAGAACGCGGTGGCGGGCAAGACCGGGACAGATGGCGCCAGGGTGCCGGCCGGGTCGTCCGCCAAGAACTCGGCAACCGCCCGCCGTTCCGTCGCGCTGAGCCGGCTGGCGAACTGGCGCATGACTCCGCTCGTCATGGCGCTCTGAATCTGGCCCGCCGACCGCCCCCGCAGGGCATCACGTGTCGGCATGCGAGGCTGGGTGTCGTCGTGACACCGCGCACAGTGCATCGCGTAGACCTGGTCGCCGGCTGCCGCCGGCGCCTGTCCCTGCCCCGCGGCACGATGCGCAACGGCGCCGAGGAACGCCGCCGCGACCAACACGATGGAGAGGCTCCTACACATCAATGCACCTCCGGGTTACTCAGGGGTCCGTTGCATAAATGCGGCCGTGTTTCTACCACGGGCCACTTAGGTCTACACTGGGTAAAAGAACCGACGACGCGTGTCGTACACACAAGGAGCGTGCCCATGCACTCTGGCATCTTTGCACGGAATGACGGAACTCCGCTGGGTCGCAAGTGGGCCGAGGGGGCGATTGGCTGTCTGGCGGTCGCGCTCGCGGTCTGGGTCGGGGGGACGCTGCGGGCGCAGGATGCGGACCGGGAGCACGAGGCAGCGGCGCGGGCGGCGCTCGACGAATATTTCGAAGCCTGGAACGCGGCTGACAACGATGCCGTTGCCGCGATCAGCAATTTTCCACGGCTGAGCCTGGGCCAGAACGGACAGGTGGTTGTGCGGGCGACGCCAGAGGAGATCGCCACCGATTTCGACGCGCTGAGACAGTCGGGCTGGGACCACTCGACGCTGGACCTTGCCGAGGCGGTCCACGTCTCGCCAGACAAGGTGCACTTCCGCGTCGTGTTCAGCCGCTACACCGCCGACGGCAGTCCCTACACGACCGCGCCGGGTCTCTATGTCATCACCAATCAGAACGGCCACTGGGGGTTGCAGTTGCAGTCGGTGCTGCCGGCGACGTTCACCCGGTGATCACGAAGAAGTCAGAATTCAGAAGGCAGAAGGTAGAAGAAGGCAGGTGGCTGGCGCATTTGACACTCACTGCTGGCGAAGCCCTCAAATTCTCTTCTGACTTCTCACTTCTGAATTCTGACTTCTGGTGATGCTTCCCGCGCGATCATCACCTCGGTCGCCTTGATCAAAGCCGTCGCCTCGTCCCCGCGCTTCAGTCGCAGCTCGTCGAGAGCGTCCCGGGTAATGACCGCCGTCAACCGCTGGTCGCCGATGCGCAGCCGCACCTGCGCCACTAGACCCTCTCGCCGGACCTCGTCGACGACCCCTCGCAAGCGGTTGCGTCCGCTCACGACCATGAGCACGCCACCGGCACGGGACCGCCTCGGCCCGCGGGTTGACGGGGGGCGATCCCCCTTCGCCAGCAAGCGCTCGACCTCGGTCTCCGCGATGCGGTGATGCCCCCCTTCGGTGCGCGTCGTCCGCACGCTGCCCTTGTAGATCCACTGTTTGAGCGTCGAGTAGGCGACACCGAGCCGTTCCGCCGCCTGTCGCACCGTCAGCACAGCCATGTCGGCACCCTCCTGCAATCGGGCTGGCGATCGTGATCAGATGCGAAGGTAGCCCTCCGGCCTCTTCTGACTTCTGACACTTGCCTTCTGACGGTCAACTTCCTTGGACATAATCGATTCAAATCGTTTGTCAAATCAACTGTAATCATACTAAATTAGATTGTTCATGGTGCGATCAATATCGATCCTGCTGGCGGCGTCGGTGGCGGCCTGCGCGCCGTCGGGGGAAAGCCGCGGGTCGGTGAGTGACGGCCGGCCGTTGCTCGTCTCGGCGGCTGCCAGTCTGGCCGAAGTGCTCGAGACGCTGACTGCCGCCTACGAGCAGGACACCGGGACCCGGGTCGAGCTAAACACTGCCGCCTCGAGCGCACTCGCGCTGCAGATCATCGCCGGGGCGCCGGTCGATCTCTTCATCAGCGCCGACCTGTTTCAGATGGATCGCGTGGAGGACGAAGGGTTGCTCCGGACCCAGACACGGGTCGACCTGTTGAGGAACCAGCTCGTCATTGTGGTGCCGGTCATGCCGGCTGAGTCGGCCGTGCCGGCCGACCCCGCGGCGATGCTGGCGTCGCCCGCGACGATGCTGAACCCGGGCTTCCAGCGCATCGCCATCGGGGATCCCGACGGTGTGCCGGTAGGCGTATATGCTCGGTCGTATCTGGAGTCGGTCGGGCTCTGGGATGCCCTGCGCGGACGGATCGTGCCAACCCGCAATGCCCGCGCGACGTTGGCGACTGTCGAGTCCGGTGCCGTGGATGCCGGCATCGTCTACCGCACTGATGCCGCCTCGTCGGACGGCGTCCGTGTGGTCTTTGAGGTCCCGGTCGCCGACGGCCCCGCCATCGTGTATCCGGCGGCACTGACGACACAGACCGAGAAGGTAGAGGCCGCCGAACGGCTGCTCGCGCATTTGCAGAGTCCGGACGCCCGCGTCGTTTTCACGCAGGCTGGGTTCGTTGCTCCGGAAGGGCAGTCGTGACAGCGCGATTCCTCGAAACGAACCGTGACGCACGGAAGCCGGGCTTGTCTGTTCCGCTCCAGCTTCCTTCTGACTTCTGCCTTCTGACTTCTGCCTTCTGAAGGGATATGGGCGAAGTGCTTTCCATCGCGTCGCGCACCGTCGCTCTGGCCGCATTGGCGACCCTGGTCATGCTGCCACCCGGAGTCGCGGTGGCCTGGCTGCTGGCGCGTCGGCGATTCCGGGGACAGGTCGTGCTCGAGACGATGATCTCGCTGCCGCTCGTGCTGCCGCCGGTCGCCACTGGGTTGATCCTGATCAGCCTGCTCGGACCACGCGGTCCCCTTGGCGCTCTCCTCGAGCGGTTCGGGGTCGAGGTGCTGTTCACCTGGCGGGCGGTGGTCGTGGCGGGGGCGGTGATGGGCGTACCACTGCTCGTGCGGACGGCGCGGGCCGGGTTCGAACAGGTCGACCGGCGGTATGAGCAGATTGCCGCCACCCTTGGCGCCGGTCCCTGGCGGGTGTTCTTTACAGTCAGTCTTCCGCTGGCCGGCCGTGGTGTGCTCGCTGGGGCCTTACTCGGCTTCTCGCGGGCGCTGGGCGAGTTTGGCGCCACGATCATGCTAGCCGGCGCACTGCCCAGCACCCGCACCATTGCCGTCGCCATCTACACCTTCACGGAGACCGGCCAGGACGCGGCGGCCACGGCGATGCTGGGGGTGTCGGCAACGATCGCCTTCGGCGCCCTCCTGATCTCCAACCACCTCGCGACCGCGGGGCATCAGTGGCGGTCGTCCTGAGCCGCGCACGCTCGAAGAATGTCCATTCCCCTAACGCTCGACTTTTCGCTCCGCCAGGGCGCGTTTCTGCTCGAGATCCACGAGCGGATCGAGGCGCGCGTCGTCGCCCTGTTCGGTCCGTCTGGCGCCGGCAAGACCAGCGTCCTCGAGTCGATTGCCGGGCTGCGCACGCCCGGGCAGGGCGTGGTCCAGATCGGCACGCGAACGCTGTTCGATGCCAGCGCTGGGGTCGACGTGCCGGTGCACGAACGGCACGTCGGCTACGTCCCGCAGGACCTGGCGCTCTTTCCCCACATGAACGTCCGCCGCAATATTCTCTATGGCGTCGACGCCGGGGGCAGCAAGCAGCTCGAGCAGGTTGTTGGTCTGCTCGAGATCGATCCGCTGCTCGACCGCGACGTGACGGCCCTGTCGGGTGGCGAACGCCAGCGCGTGGCGCTGGCGCGGGCACTCATGGCCGGGCCGGCGCTGCTGCTGCTCGACGAGCCGCTCGCAGCCCTCGACCTGGGTCTGCGCGAGCGGATCTTGCCCTATCTCGAGCGGGTTCGGGACGAGCTGGGGATCTCGATGCTGTATGTGTCGCACGCCGAGGCGGAGGTGCGTGCGATTGCCGATTGGGTGGTCGTGCTCGACGCGGGACGGGTAGTGCGATCCGGCCCCTAAGAGGAACCGCCCGGTATCGGTTTTCCTGCCGAGGCGTCCGCCTGGCCAGGCGCGACGGTACTCAAACGGGGCTTCACCCCGCACCCCACGCAATCGCTACGCGGGGACCCCGAGAGCCCCACTCCGCGACCGCGGGGCGCGCACGTGCGCGCCCTGGCTGTGACCCCGGTCAGCCGATGCCGCGACGCCGGCCCTCGCGGACGCCTCGGCGGGAAAACCTAGAGAATTGCCCGGACGCCGAGGTAGAGAACGGACGGCGCGAGCAGGCAACCCATCCCGGTGTAGAACGTCGCGGTCATCGCCCCGTACGGCACCAGTTTCGGGTCGGTTGCCGCCAGCCCCCCCGCCACGCCACTCGTCGTGCCCATGAGGCCACCGTAGATCAGCGCCGAGTGTGGGTTGTTCAGCCCGATTCGCGGAGCGACGAACGGTGTGCCGATCATGACCAGCACCGACTTCGTGAGGCCCGCCGCGACGCTCAACGCGATCACGTCGGTGCCGGCCCCCAATGCGGTTCCGGTCACCGGGCCAACGATGTAGGTCGCCGCGCCTGCGCCGATCGTCGTGACTGCGATTGGGTCGGTGTAGCCGAACGAGACCGCGACGATTCCGCCGATCACAAACGACAGTACGACGCCGATCACGATCGAGAAGGCGCCTACGAGTCCCGCCCGTTTCAGGGCCCGGATATCGGCTCCGAACGCCGTGGCGACAATCGCGAAATCCCGGAACATCGCGCCGCCCATGACGCCGACACCGGCGAGCAGAGGGACATCCGAGAGACCGCGGCTGCCACCGGTCGCCAGACCTCCGTACCACGCCAGCACCAGTCCGAGCGCAATTGCGATCGCGGAACCATGGACATGGCCGCGTGTCAGTTTCGCGGAAATCAGATACGACAACCACACCAGCGCTCCGACGAACATGAACGCCGTGATCAGCGCATTGGCCTCCAGGACTCGCCTCAAAGATTCAAGAATCATTGTGTCCACCTTGCCCAAAGCGCGCCAGCACCGGGATCAGCGCGAAGCTTGCTGCGACGGCCGCAACCCCGGCAATGATCGCCATCCACCCTCCTGACAGGGCGGCGGCCACGTTCTGTCTCGCGGCCATTGCAACCACGATCGGTATGTACATCGCGCTCCAGAACCCGACGCCCCTTTCCGTGATCGGACTCAGTGCGGCCTCTCGCGACCCGAGATTGGACAGCACGAGCAGCAGGATCATGGCGATGCCGACCCCACCGACGTTGGCCTCGACGCCGATGACCACTCCGAGCAGGTCGCCGACGAGCATCCCCACCAACATGCAGAACGACAACAGCCCGACACCATAAATCACCACAGTTGTGCTCCTTACTCGGACGGGGCTGCGCCCCGGGGCATTACTTAGGTGGGGCGCTGCCCCACACCCCGGCTCGTCGCTAGCAGGGGCCCGTCGCCCTGCGCCGCTCCTCGCGAGGCGCGCACGTGCGCACCAGCGCACAGACGTTATCTGATCCGGCACGGCTCGACAACGCACCACCGTTATACTCGTGCCCCATGGACGCCGCCACCCTCTCGCTCGGCGCGCTGCTCATCGCCATCGTCGTCAGTTGCACGATTCGACTGCACGTCGGGATCCTCGCCATCGCACTGGCATGGATCGTGGGCGTGTACATCGACGACATGAGCGCGCGAGAGGTCATGGCCGGCTTTCCGACGCGTCTCTTCATGACACTTGCCGGGGTCACATTGCTCTTCTCGCAAGCGCAGGCCAACGGCACCCTCGACCTCCTTGCGCACAAGGCCGTCCGCCTGTGCAAAGGCAACGTCGGCGTGATGCCGATGATGTTCTTCTTCTTGTCGTTCGTTCTGTCGTCGATCGGCCCGGGCAGCATCGCGTCAACGGCGCTGATGGCGCCGATGGGCATGGCCGTGGCCGGTCAGGTCGGCATTCCGGCGTTCTGGATGGCGATCATGATCGGCCACGGTGGCAACGCCGCCGCGCTCTCGCCGTTTGCGCCCGCCGGCATCATCGTAAACGGGGTGATGGATGACATCGGACTGGGCGGCTACCAGGTGGCCACCTATCTGAACAACGCGATGGCCCATACGGTAATCGTCTTCGTCGCCTACTTCCTGTTCGGCGGCTGGCGGCTGCTCGGTCGCTACCACGAAGGCGAACTGGTTGTGCCGACAGGGGACGGCGGTTCGACCACCCCCGGCGAATTCCGACAGCGGCACTGGCTCACCATGGGCGTCATCGGAGCCCTGCTCACCGGTGTCATCCTGTTCAACGTCGACGTTGGCCTCGGGGCGTTCGCCTGTGCAATCGTGCTGGCGGTGCTCAAGGCTGGCGACGAGTCGGAGGCGGTCACCCTGATGCCGTGGCGCGTGATCATGATGGTGTGCGGAGTCACGGTGTTGATCTCGGTACTCGACGAGACGGGCGGTCTGGCACTCTTTACCCAACTTCTCGCCGATATCTCGACCGCCAACACCGTCACCGCCGTGATGGCGTTCACGACCGGCTTCATTTCCATCTACAGCAGCACCTCGGGTGTGGTGCTGCCGGCGTTTCTGCCAACGGTGCCTGACCTGGCGCAGCAGCTCGGCGGCGTCGAACCCCTCGCCATCGCCTCG